>DASQDO010000586.1:0-2601 GCA_035634135.1 Actinomycetota bacterium | reverse complement strand
GCTGCAGGAGGTCGAGTCCCGACCCGCCCGGCATGTCGAAATCGGTGATCAAGAGCTCGAAGCGCTCCTCGTCGAGGAGGGCCCGCGCCTCGTCCAGCGTCCCCGCGGTGCGGCAGCGGTCGCCGTGATCGCGCAGGACGCGTGCCAGGAGCCGGCGCGCGGGCTCCTCGTCGTCGACGACGAGCAGCGGGCCAGCCGGGACGGGGGCGGTCGTTTCGGGGTCCATCGGCGTTGCTCCGTTTCCTAGGTCGTGGCGGCGTGTTGCGGCCGTCGGCGTCCTCGAGCGAGAGCACGCGAGACGGCGCCCGCGAGGTCGTCTGCCGTGAACGGCTTCTGGAGGAACGAGTCGCCGTTCGGGGACAGGCCGTGCTGGGCGACGATCTGGTCCGTGTAGCCCGACATGTAGAGGACTGCGACGTCCGGCACCTCACTCCGCACCCGTTCGGCGAGGTCCTTCCCGGAGACCTCCGGCATGACGACGTCGGTCAGGAGGAGGTCGAGCGACGCAACCCCCGCCTCGATCATCTCGAGGGCCTCTCGCGAGGACTCCGCCATGAGAACGCGATAGCCGTGGCGCTCGAGGATCCGGCGGACGATGCTTCTGAGCGAGGGCTCGTCTTCGGCGACCAGCACGGTGGCGCAGCGTCCGTCGGGTCCGGCGCCTTCGTCGGGAGAGGAAGGGCCGGGAGCGGCCTCCGCGGCGGGCATGCGGATGTCGAAGCGCGTGCCGCGTCCGGGGGCCGAGACGACGTCGATGGTGCCGCCCCACCCGGAGACCGCGCCGTAGACGGTGGCGAGACCGAGGCCGGTGCCGGAGCCCCGCTCCTTCGTGGTGAAGAACGGCTCGAACGCCCGCTCGCGCACCTCCGGCGTCATCCCGCATCCGGTGTCGGTGACGATCAAGTGCGCGGAGAGCCCGCCGCCGCCGGCCGCGGTTGCGATGCGCAGCGACCCGCCGGACGGCATCGCGTCGCGCGCGTTGACCGCGAGGTTCAGCAGGACGTGCTCGAGCTGGACTCGGTCGAGCTCTACGTGCACCCCCGGAGCGGCGAGGTCCAGCTCGAGGGAGATGCTCTCGCGCAGCATCCGCCGGAGCAGGTCGGCCACCTCCGAGACGACGTCGTCCAACGCGACCACCTCGGGCTGCAGGCGCTCGCGCCGCGAGAACGCGAGGAGCTGGCGCACGAGCCTCTCGCCGCGCGTCGCCGCCTGCAAAACCTCTTCCAGGTCCTGTCGCACTCCCTCGTCGGGCCCTGCCGCGTCCTGCGCGAAGCGCGTGTAGTTGACGATCACCGAGAGGAGGTTGTTGAAGTCGTGCGCGACGCCGCCGGCAAGCTGGCCGACCGCCTCCATCTTCTGCGACTGTCGAAGCCTGTCCTCGAGCTCACGGGACACCGTCTGGTCGACTACGTGGGCGACTACAGTCCGCCCCGACGGCGAGTCCGACGAGGCGAGTGAGACCTCGGCACACGTCGTAGCGCCGCTCGACGCGTTCAGCTCCACCTCCAGCTGTTCCCGCCCCTCACGCTCCCGCGCCAGCCGCTCGAACGCGTCCTGCAGGGCGTCTCGGTGCTCGTCACCGGCCAGCGCCACGAACGGCGTCCCCTCGAGCTCCCGCGGGGCGACCCCGAGCATCTGCCCCAACGTCGAGTTGATCTGCAGGATCGTTCCGTCCGCGGCCACGAGCGCCATCCCCGCAGCGGGAGATTCGAACGCGCTGCGGAAGCGCTCCTCGCTCGAGCGCAGCGCCTCCGCCGACTCCAGACGCTCCGAGATGTCGCGGACGATCGACTGGAACCGGCCGTCGGGGAGCTTGCGAGCACTGGACTCGATCGGGACCGTCGACCCGTCCTTGCGCGTCAGCACCATCTCCTCCCGGATCGACTCCCCGCGTTCGAGGCGCGCGAGGAGGTCGTCGATGCGTGTTCGCGGCGCGGCCCGGCTCAGGGTGCCGAACGGGAGCTCGAGCAGCTCGGCGCGGGTGTAGCCGGTGAGCGCGCACGCGCTGTCGTTCACGTCGACGTAGCGACCGTCGCGCGAGATGAAGATCGCGTCCGATGCGTGGTCCATGAGCGTGCGATATGCCCGGCGCTGGTCCTCGACCTCGTCGAGGTGCTCGTGCAGCTCCTGCAGGAGCCCCCGGATGCGGACGAGCGACAGGACGAACACGAGGCCCCCGGCGCCGAGCGCGACCGCGACCGAGATCGGCCGGCCAGTGAGCTCCCGCACGAACAGCACCGCGAGCAGAACGACGGCGCTCGGGAGCAGGAGGCGGCTCGGCCTCATCGCCAGGCGGCGCTCGCTCGCCGGCACGGGGGCCGCGGCGGCGGAGTGGTGCAGGGCGGCGACGCCCCACAACGCGTACGACAGCAGCCAGCCCGCGTCGTACCAGATGCCCGAACGGTACGTACCGTCGGCGACCGCTCCCGCATAGACGAGATCGGTGGCGACCGTGAGCGCTATCGCGACGGAGATCAGCCGGTTGGACGCGCTGCGGGCGCCGCTGCCGTGCAGCAGGATCAGGGAGACGGACGCGAGAGCGAGGTCCATCGCGGGGTACAGGAAGCCGACGAAGTCCTCGCCCGGCGTGAGGTGCGCCTG
>DASQDO010000585.1:0-3198 GCA_035634135.1 Actinomycetota bacterium | reverse complement strand
TAGGTGGCTCAGGGGTCCGAGACCGCACGCGTCAACGCGATCTGGGACCGCGTAGCCAGGGTCTACGACAAACGCATCTCGTTCTTCGAGCGCCGGCTCTTCCAGGGGGGCCGCGAGTGGGTCTGCTCGCGCGCCCGCGGTAAGACGCTCGAGATCGCCGTCGGGACCGGCCGCAACCTCGGCCTCTACGGTGACGGCGTCGAGCTCACGGGGATCGAGCTGAGCGAGGAGATGCTCGCGCGGGCCCGCGACCGTGCCGTCCGGCTCGGCGTCGGCGCCGACCTGCGGCGCGGGGACGCGCAGTCGCTCGACCACGTCACGAGGGAGCCGCTGGACCACCTGCGCCGCGAGGGCTTCGCGATCGACGAGCTCGAGCGGCTGAAGTGGGGGATCGTCGATCGGGTCTCGGCCACCAAGCCGAGCTGACTTCGGGGCGGCCCCGGCCGAGCCGCCGGCGCACGTGTCAGGTGACCGGGGCGTCGGTAAACATAACTAGTGACAATGAGTCAACTCCGGGTCATTACTGCGCCTTCCCCGTTTACGTGGTTCGTCGCGGATGTTTCCGTACCCGAAGGACGGCGGCGGCACGTCGCCGGTGGGGGGATCGGAAAGGTGGACCCGATGAAGAGCGGATCCAAGAGGAAGCTCGTTCGCAGTCTCGTAGTCGCCGCTTCACTGGCGTCGTCGATGACCGTGGGGGGCTCGACGCCCGCAGCTGCACATATCCAGACTCCGACCGACTACTGCAGCTACGCGCCCGACTACGTGCCCGGGCTGTACGACTTCAGGCACGCCTGCGCCCACCACGACTACGCCTACCGAACGCACTGGGTCTCACGCGCGACGGCAGACACGTACTTCCGCTGGGCCATGGAATCCGAGTGCCGCAACCGCCACCCGTGGTACTCGTCGAATCTCGGAAAATGCTTGGCGGTGAAGGAGGTCTACTACTTCTTCGTCAGGCGTTTCGGCCAGTCGGCGTACGACCGCTGGGAGACGACCGCCGCCATGGGACCCAGGTAAAGGACCTGACGCACGCAGGCCCGGGGCACTCGGATCCCCGGGCCTGCGTCGCGTCTCGAGTCTCGGCTACCAAGCCGAGCTGAGTCGCTGCTGGCCTCCGGCCCTCTGGAGAAGTAGGATCACATCCTCGTAACTACACGTGCGTAACGTGTGGATAAATCCCGGCCCCCGAACGTATGTTCGGCTATAACTGTCGTACCCCATCCCTAGGTTCTTGCTCACGCAGAGCAGGGCCCGGGACCGGGCCCACGGCACAAGGAGGCGTGAGGTGGCAGGAATCAGGGAGTCCAGGGCCGCGGTGGTCGACACGAGCCGCGACGCGAAGGGCCGGGATGCGGCGCTCGACATGGCGCTGGCCCAGATCGAGACCCCGCACGGCAAGGGGTCGATCATGCGGCTCGGCGACGCCGGGATCGCCTCGGGTATCGAGGCCATTCCGACGGGGTCGCTCGCGCTCGACCTCGCGCTCGGGATCGGCGGTCTGCCGAGGGGCAGGATCGTCGAGATCTACGGGCCCGAGGGCTCGGGCAAGACGACGGTCAGCCTGCACGTGATCGCCGAGGCGCAGAAGAACGGCGGGCTCGTGTCGTTCATCGACGCGGAGCACGCGCTCGACCCGAGCTACGCGAAGGCGCTCGGCGTCGACATCGACAACCTGCTGTGCTCACAGCCGGACACCGGCGAGCAGGCACTCGAGATCGCCGACACGCTCGTCCGCTCCGGCGCGATGGACGTGATCGTCGTCGACTCGGTAGCGGCCCTCGTGCCCCGTGCCGAGATCGAGGGCGAGATGGGTGACAGCCACGTCGGTCTCCAGGCGCGGCGGATGAGCCAGGCGCTGCGCAAGCTCGCCGGCAGCGTCAACCGCTCGAAGACGATCCTGATCTTCATCAACCAGATCAGGGAGAAGATCGGCGTGATGTTCGGGTCGAACGAGACGACGCCCGGGGGCCGGGCGCTCAAGTTCTACTCGTCGGTCCGCATGGACGTGCGGCGCATCGACTCGCTGAAGGACGGGGCCGAGGTCGTCGGCTCGAGGGTGCGCGTGAAGGTCGTGAAGAACAAGGTCAGCGCGCCGTTCAAGAAGGCCGAGTTCGACATCCAGTACGGCTACGGCATCTCGAAGGAGGGAAGCCTCCTCGACGTCGCCATCGACCACGGCATCGTGCGGAAGTCCGGCGCCTGGTTCATCTACGGCGACGACCAGCTGGGGCAGGGACGCGAGAACGCCAAGTCGTTCCTCGCCGGCAACCCGGACATCGCTACGGAGATCGAGCTGAAGATCAAGGACAAGCTGGGCCTCCTCGGCACCGACGAGGACGACGACGCGGAGGGCGGCCTCGGACGGCCTCCAGCACAGAAGCCCGTGCCGGAGGCCGCTTCCTAGATGACCCCGGTCCAAGAGGTGATGCCGGGCCTCGTCGCGGAGTCGCCGAGCGACGGGGGCCCGGCAGCCCTCCTGGACGGAGCGCGCCGCGAGGCGATGGCGAGGGCGGGACGGCTGCTGGCGACGCGGGCGCGTTCGGAGGCCGAGCTCACGAGACGGCTGGCCGAAGCAGGGTTCGAAGCAAGCGTCGTCTCGGCCGTGATCGATCGCCTGCGGACGCTGGGCCTCGTCGACGACCGGGCTTTCGCGGTCCAGTGGGTGCGCGAACGGTCGACGCGCAAGAAGCTGTCGAGCCGGGCTCTGCTCCACGAGCTGACGGGCAAGGGGATCGACCGCGAGGTGGCCGAGGCCGCGCTGGCGGAGGGGGGCCTGGACGAGACCGCACAGGCGACCGACCTGGCGTCTCGCTACGTGCGCCGGGTTGCGTCGAAGCCGCTACGCGAGCAGGCGACGAAGATCCAGCAGATGCTGTCGCGCCGCGGCTACTCCTACGAAGTCTGCGATGCGGCGGTCAAGGCCGTCCTCCCGCCCGAAGGCTGGGACTAGCTTCGCCCCGGCGGGCCCGGACCGCGGCCCCCGGCGAGCGGAGCGACCCATCGAGTCTGCACTCCGTCGCGCATAGCGCGACAAACGCGGTTTCGAGGCTGTCAACCTGCCTAGCCGCGGCCCCCGCGGCGGATCTGAATCCGCACCCGGCGCCGCTGCGCCCTCGACCTGCCCGTGGCCCAACTGGATCCGCTCATCGAAGCCCCCCCTCTCGTCCCCTCGACGCTACGGAACCGGGCGGA
>DASQDO010000584.1:0-1721 GCA_035634135.1 Actinomycetota bacterium | reverse complement strand
CTCGTGACCGCGGACGCGACCGGTGGCTCGGCGAACTTCGCGCGGAGCCTCGGCCCCTTCGTGGCCTCGATGTTCTACGAGACGGGTGACATCCCGTGGGGTGACCTCCTGGTCTACGGACTAGGTCCCTTGATCGGAGGGATGGCGGCCGCGCTCGTCTACGAGAGCATCACCGGCCTCGAGACAGAGGCACCGGCGCCGCAACCGGGCGCCGCGACGTCGCCGGGCGACGAGATCATCGGCGACAACGGATTGATCGACGAAGACCCGGGCTCGACGTACGGGGGGCCGGGGGACCCACCGCCACCGGACCGGACCTTCTGACCCGATCGAAAGGAAAGCCCCCTCCGTTCGCGGAGGGGGCTTCTTTCGTTCCGCGGAACTACGCCTGCTGCTCGACCTGGACGAGCAGAGCCTTCGAGAACGCCTCGAGGTCGTCCGGCATGCGCGAGGTGATGAGGTTGCCGTCTTCGACGACCTCCTGATCGACCCACTGCGCGCCGGCGTTGACGAGGTCGGTCTTGATCGACGGCCACGACGTGACGGTCTTGCCGCGCACGACGTCGGCCTCCGCGAGCATCCAGCCCGCGTGGCAGATCGCGGCGACGGGCTTGCCGGCGCCGAAGACCGACTTGGTCAGGCCGACCATCGCCTCGTCGGTGCGGATCTTGTCCGGCGAGTAGCCGCCGGGGATCACGAGGGCCGCGAGCTCGCCCGCGTCGACGTCGCCGGCCGCGACCTCGGTCGTGGTCGTGACGTCGCCCTTCTTGCCCTCGAGCTTCTTGCCGGCTTCGAGCCCGATCACGACCGCCTCGTGCCCGGCCTCCTTCACGCGCTCGTACGGGACCTGGAACTCGGAGTCTTCGAACATCTCGTCGAGGATGAAACCGATCTTCGCCACTGCGGCCTCCTTGCTCGGGCTTTTCGTCTTGCGTGGTATCTACCCCGCATGAGCCGTTGGGCAACGGTCGAGTTCCCGCTCGACCTCCCCGTCGAGAAGAAGGGCGACCACTGGGTGGCGCGCGCGGGCGACCGCGAGCTCAAGCTCACGAACCTCGACAAGGTGTACTGGCCCGAGGAGGGCTACACGAAGGGCGACCTGCTCGCCTACTACTTCAACGTCTCGCCGACGATGCTCCCCCACCTCGAGGACCGGCCGTTGACGTTGAAGCGAATGCCCCATGGCGTCGGCGGCGACTTCTTCTACGAGAAGAACGCGCCGTCGCACCGGCCCTCGTGGATGCCGACGCTGCCGGTGCCGTCGGACGGCGGGACGAAGATCATCAACTACCTCACGGTCTGCGACCCCGTGCACATGCTGTGGGTGACGAACCTCGGTGCGATCGAGTTCCACCCGCTCCACGGACGGGGCGCGGACCAGCGCTTTCCCACGTACGCGTTCTTCGACCTCGACCCGATGCACGGAGCGGGCTGGGAGGAGGTGCGTCACGTCGCGCGGCTCGTGAAGGTCGTCCTCGACCAGCTCGGGATCACCGCGTACCCGAAGACCTCGGGCGCGACCGGGATGCAGATCATGGTCCCGCTCGACGGCACTGTGGACTACGACCACGTGCGCGGGTTCGTCGGCACGGTCTCGGACCTCGTGCACGCGGCGGACCCCGACACGACGACGATCGAGTGGGAGGTCAGCAAGCGCTCCGACAAGGTCTTCCTGGACGTGAACATGAACCGGGAAGGGGCGAACATCGCGGCCGCGTACT
>DASQDO010000583.1:0-3034 GCA_035634135.1 Actinomycetota bacterium | reverse complement strand
GGGGGGCGTCCCTCGCTCGAGACCCAGCCGCTTCATCAGCTTCTCGCGGCGCCCCGGCCCGCTCTTCTCCTTCTTGCGATGGCCGCCGCCGCCCTCGGGATGCATCGAGAAGCGCGCGCCGCCGAGCCACGTCGTGATCGGGGAGAGACGGCCTCCCAGCCCTCCGGGGGCGAAGATGATGACCTCGAGAGCGAGCAGGGAGCCGATGACGAGCGTGAAGTAGTCGGGCTCGCGGTTGAGGACGTCCTCGATGAAGTGCCTCAGGAACTCGATCTCGCCGATCAGTGACGGGAACAGGAAGAAGAACGCCGACGCGATGACGACGCCGGTCCTCCGGCCCAACCCGCCGACCACGACCATCAGCACCCACAAGAGCGCGGCCTCGAACCTGAAGTTGTTCGCCACGACGACGCCCACGCGGTGCGCGAACAGGCTGCCGGCGAGCCCTGCGAACGCCCCCGACAGGATGAACGCGAAGGCCTTGTAGAAGGTGACGTTGACCGCGTACGAGGCGGCCACGTCTTCGGACTGCTTGACCGCGAGGATCGCGCGGCCGACCTTCGAGCGGACGATCCTCCAGTCGACGAAGAGCGCGACCGCAAGCATGAGGATGCAGAGCAGCGCGTAGCCGCGGTTGCTCGTGAAGCCCTCCGGCCGCGGCGCCGGCATGCCCTGCCCGCCCTTCGTGAGGGCCGGGATCTCGAAGATGGAGTTCGCCGCGACGTAGCCGAACGTCAGAGTGATCAGCGCGAGGTAGAGGCCCTTGATCCGCAGCGCCACGAGGCCGAGCAGCCCCGCCGTCGCCGCTCCCGTGAGGACCGCGGCTCCGAGACCCACCCAGAACGTCTGCCCCTGCTCGCTGACGAGCCCGGCCGAGACGAACGCCGAGAGGCCGACGAAGCCGTGATGGCCGAGCGAGACCTGGCCGGTGTAGCCGAGGACCACGTTCAGGGAGAGGCCGATGATCGCGTAGATAGCCGCCCCCGCGATCAGGTTCGCCCAGGTCTGGGTCACGGTCGCGAGCAGGAAGGCGAGGCCGCCGAAGATCAGGGCGAGGACGCCGAGGCGCGCGGCCCAGCCGCGGGCGTCGGGCCGCCAGACCTCGTCCGCCTTGTCGTCCTCGACGACCGGCTGCGTGAGCGTCGCGGCCTCCGACGACGCGCTCATGCCTCGGTCCCCAGCAGGCCCGCGGGCCGCGCGAGCAGGACGACGAGGAGCACGATCAGGATCGAGATCTGCTCCGACGCGGGCACGACCTCGACGATCGCCTTCTCGCCCAGGTGGTAGTGCCCGACGGCCCAGGTCGCGACCGTCTGCACGACGCCGATCGTTATCCCGCCGAGGAACGCGCCCGGAAGGCTGTTCATGCCTCCGAGGACCGCGCCTGTGAACGACGGGATCAGGACGTTGCTGGTCATCACCCCCGGCACGAGCAACCCCGCAACCGGCACGTAGATCACCGCTGCGATCGCGCCGAGCAACGCGGCGCCGCCCCAGATGAAGCGCGACATGCGCTCGACGCCGATCCCTACCACCCTCGTGGCGAACGCATCCTGGGACGTCGCGAGGACGGCCAGGCCGAGATCGGTCCGGGAGAAGAAGTACGCAAGGACCACGCCGATGGCGAGCAGCACTGCGATCGCGACCTGCCGTTGCGGGTCGATGTTCAGGTTGAAGAACTTCTTGGTGCTGAAGATCCCCGCGTCGTCGCCGGTGAAGATCCCCCTCAAGGATTCCTGGTCGATCTCGAAGAAGACGATCTGCAGCCCGACCAGGAGGAGCGCGGTCGCGATGGTGGCGACGAGGACGGTGACCCGCGGAGCGTTGAGGAGGGGGCGAGCCACCACGCGCTCGAAGAGAAGCCCCAGCAGCAAGGCCCCGACGAGCGCCACGATGACCGCAGCCCAGTAGGGGAGCTTCGGGCCGCCGAAGCGGGACTCGCCCATGGCGACGAGGACGAACCACGCCGCGCACGTCCCGAACTCGCCCTGTGCGAAGTTGAAGACGCGGGTCCCCTTGTAGACGAGGACGAGGCCGAGGGCGACGAGGCCGAAGATCGCGCCGTTCGTGAGCCCGAGGATGACGAAGGCACCGGGGCCGGTGAGGTCGCCTTGGGACGCGATCAAGAGGGCCGCGATCACCGCGACGATGACACCGGTGACTATCCCCGTCCTCATGGCGGGAGAGAACCTATCGTCTCGGCGCGGGCGGGGCTACTTCGCGGCGACGTTCTAGAAGCCGCCGAAGAACGGGATCTCGGTCGTCCAGACGTTGCGCGAGCAATCTGCCCGGTTCAGGTGCATCTCGCTGCCGCCGAAGTGGTCCGTCGGCGAGAACTGGACGTCGGGCAGGACGCCGGTCGAGATCTTTCCCATCTGCTGGACGTGCCACATGAAGCGCTCTCGCGTGAGGTTCCTGCCGGGCTGGAGGAGCATCTGGTGCAGGATCTTGCTCATGCCCCAGAGGCCGAACATGATGTCGTCGGTCCCGCCGGCCTTGCGGAAGTTCGGGTCGAACCGGTTCGAGTCGACGAAGGCCGGGAACGGGCTCAGGAACTTGGCGTTGTTGATCGACGACCTGTTCCGGCAGGCCACGCTGGCGACCGTGTCGATCGTCATCGTGAGCCCGACGCCGGTCCACTGGATGTCGCACTGCCGCTCGGCCTCGTTCGCCAGCTGGATGAAGAACGTCGGCGAGGTGAGCACGTTCACGTTCTTGATCTGTTGCTGGCACAGGTCGGTCGCGACGGTGGCGGCGTCGGTCTGTCCGGCGTTCTTCGGGACCGCCCGCATGTAGTCGACCGAGGCGCCGGCGCCGGACATCGCGTCTTCCCACGCGGCACGTCCGTCGAGGAAGCCCGGCGTGTTGAAGTACACCATCCCGTTGCGCTCGCCCTTGGCGCCGAGCTTGTTCGTCATGTAGTCGACGAGGAGCGGCGCCTGCTGCTTGTACGACGCCCAGATGGCGAAGTACGTGGAGAGCGTGTTGACGCCCTGCTCGGTCACGCCGGCAGAGATGTACGGGACGCCCTCGG
>DASQDO010000582.1:0-3319 GCA_035634135.1 Actinomycetota bacterium | reverse complement strand
CGCTCGTTGACCGAGGAGAACGCAGTCGTCGCGAGCGCGACGACCCAGAACGCGACGACGTTGAAGGCCGACGGCCGGCTGCGCGTCGTCGCCTCGGCCGCCGAGTCGATCTGCGGGACGATCCCCGACACCTGCGCGTAGAACACGACGAAGAACAGAAGCGAGTGCCACAGCGCGATCTTCAGGCCGGTCCGGTACGACGCGAGAAGCGTCACCGCGATGAGGTGCACGTAGACCAGGAAGCGCAGCGGGCTCTGCGTGCCGCCCGTGATGTACAGGACCCACGCGAGGAAGAGCCCGTCGACCATCAGCATCCCGCCGACGGTCATGAGGCCGCGCATGCGACCCGCGCGCCGCAGGCCCTCGCCGGTCGCGGACAGCACGAGGTATCCGACCGTCACCGGCAGCAGGTCCTCGATCGCCGCGCCCACGACGTCGTGCGCCACGATCGCCGACACGACGACTACGAGCGCGAGCGTGGCCCGCAGCGCCTGCAGGTATCCCATCCGCTCGCCGAGCGAGACCATCTCGCCGGCGGAGCGACCGTTGCTCATTCGAAGCCCAGCAGGTCTTCGTCGGCGTCGATCGCCGCGAGCGCGAGCTTCGGGTCCTTGCGGTCCATCCGGTTCTGGAAGACGACGAACGCCCCGACCAGCGCCGCGAGCAGCAGGGGGAAAGCGACCTTCTGAGCGACGTCGGAAGCGGAACGTGCGATGCGCTCCACGAGTGAGGGGGCCGGGAGGTCACGCGCCCCGGGGGCCGCAACCGGTGGCGTCTGGCGTGCCGAAAGGACGCTCGCAGCGAACCCGTCGACCGGGGTCGCCGCCGCGGTGGCCGGGCGGTAAGCGGCCATCTCCGAGGGCGTGCGGCCGAACGAGCCACCCCCGCCGATCCCGACGCCCGTACCGGCGTCCGGGTCGAGCGCGCCGGGCTCGCCGGCACCGGGGAGGTTCGGGACCTCGGGCAGGGGGCCGACGACACCGTCGACCACGCCGCCGACACCGTCGACGACTCCGCCGACCTTGCCCTTCACGTCGTCGAGGACGCCGCCGACGGGGCCGTCCGGATCCGTGACCTCGTCGACGACTCCGCCGACGGGCCCTTCGGGATCGAGGACCTCGTCCACGACTCCACCGACAGGGGTCTCCGGGTCCGTGACCTCGTCGACCACACCGCCGACCGGTCCGTCGGGATCGAGGACCTCGTCCACGACTCCGCCGACGGGACTCCCGGGGTCGACCACCTCTTCCACCACGTCGCCGACCGGTCCGCCGGGCTCCGTCACTTCGTCGACGACGTCATCGACCGCACCCGTCGCCTCGTCGACGATCGGATCGGTCGCACCCTCGAGCTCCTCGACGGGAACCGGGACCGTCGTCACGTCCGGCACGACGGGGATGTCCGGGAGCTCGGGGAGCGGCGGCTCTTCGACCGGGAGGGGCACCTGGGGCACCTGCGGCAGCGACGGGTTCCGAGGGAGCTGCACCCCGGCGGCACCCGCCAGCGGGGCGCACACCGCAGTCAGCACGACTGCGAGAGCAGCGCTCCACGCGAGCCGGTGACGCTTCGGGCCCTCGGTGCGGTCGCGGTCGTCGTTCAAGTCGGGTCTCCCTTGGTCACGGCAGCGATATCTACGTATCGGCAGCCTCCCGACCTGCTTTAACTACGTACGGGAAGTGCCCGGCTCGTCCCGATTCGCCCGGCCCGGAGGGCGAGGGCCCCACCCGCCGCCTCTATAGTTCGGACGGGTTGCGACGGCGCCGGCGGCGCCACGAACGGAGGAGGTCCGGAATGTCTCGACGGAGCAGGATCGCGCGGGCACGCGCTGCAGGTCTGGCGTTGTGCATCGCGCTCTTGGGGCTTCCGGCCGCGGCCGCCGGGCAGCCGATCTCGCACCATCCGGCACCCCCGACGTCGGCGACGCTCCGCAAGGCCGTCAAGACGCGCAACGTCCTGAAGCACCTCCGCAAGCTCCAGGACATCGCGTTCGCCCACGGGGGCACGCGGGCCGCGGGGACCGACGGCTACGAAGCCTCCGCGGACTACGTCGCGCGCAAGCTGAAGCGCTACGGCTGGAAGGTCTACCTGCAGTCGTTCGAGTTCCTCGCGTTCACCGAGGTCGAGCCGACCGTCATGGAGCAGGTCGCTCCGGACGAGATCCCCTACGAGAACGGGATCGACTTCAGCATCATGTCGTACTCGGGCAGCGGTGACGTGACCGCTCCGGTGACGCCGGTCGACGTGAACGTCGCGGACCCGAGCGAGATCACGAGCGGTTGCGAGGACGCGGACTTCGCCGGGTTCCCGGCGGGCAACATCGCGCTGATCCAGCGTGGCACGTGCACGTTCGGCGAGAAGGCCGTCAACGCCCAGGAGGCCGGCGCCTCCGCGGTGATCATCTTCAACCAGGGCAACACCGAGGAGCGCAGCCTGCTGCTCGAGGGCGACCTCGGCGACGACACGACCGCGACGATCCCGGCCGTCGGCACGACGTTCGCTCTCGGCGAGGAGCTCGTCGCGGCCGCCGCCAACGGCCTGCGGATCCACCTCGTGACCGTCACCGACGCCGAGCTGCTCACGACGAGGAACGTCTTCGGCGAGTGGCGCAAGAGCGGCGACCCGAGCGCGGTGATCATGGCCGGCGCGCACCTCGACAGCGTCCCCGAAGGCCCCGGCATCAACGACAACGGGACGGGGGTTGCGGCGCTCCTCGAGACCGCGCGCCAGATCCCGCGCGCTCCGTACTTCTTCGAGGACCGCATCCGCCTCGCGTTCTGGGGCGCCGAGGAGGCCGGCCTTATCGGTTCGACCGAGTACGTAGCGTCGCTCAGCGAGGAAGAGGCCGCCGCGATCACCGGCTACCTCAACTTCGACATGGTCGGCTCGCCGAACTACGCGCGGATGATCTACGACGGGAACGGCTCGGCCTTCCCCGACGTCGGCGCGGGCCCCGAGGGCTCCGAGACGATCGAGCGCGTGTTCCAGCGTTACTTCCAGAGGCAGGGCCTCCCCACGACGCAGACCCCGTTCGAAGGGCGCTCCGACTACGGCCCGTTCATCGACATCGGCATCCCGGCCGGGGGCCTGTTCACCGGCGCGGAGGACGTCAAGACCGCCGAGGAGGCCGAGCTGTTCGGGGGGACCGCAGGCGAGGCATACGACCTCTGCTACCACGAGGTCTGCGACACGCTGTCGAACGTCAACCGCAGGGTGCTCGGGCAGATGTCCGACGCGATCGCGCACGCGATCTTCCGCTTCGCCACCGGAGCCGACTCGCTCTAAGCCGTGACACAAGAAGGGGGCGGTTCCGGGAATGTCC
>DASQDO010000581.1:0-4562 GCA_035634135.1 Actinomycetota bacterium | reverse complement strand
GAGCAGAGAGTTCCTCGAGTACGTAACGCCGTGGCTCGTCGACCATCCCGACGAGGTCATGATCACAGAGGGCGACGGCGAGCGCGACGAGGTCGTGTACGAGCTGTCGGTCCACCCCGAGGACATGGGCAAGATCATCGGCAAGCGCGGCCGCATCATCAGGTCGCTGCGTGCGCTGGCCCGCGCGGCCGGGGGCCGCGACGGACGTGCCGTCTCCGTGGAGGTCGTGGACTGACCCCTTCCCCCGAGCTGCTGCTCGCGGGGCAGATCGGGAAGCCGCACGGCCTGGGCGGCGAGGTCTACGTCATCCGGATCTCCGACGACCCGCGCCGGTTCGAGCCGGGGTCGGAGCTGCTGCACGAGGACGGGCGCGAGCTCGTCGTCGAGGCCGCCCGCGACCACCGCAACCGCTTCCTCGTCAAGTTCGAGGGCGTCGACGACCGCGACGCCGCGGAGTCTCTGCGCGGCCCCCTCTACGTCCCGTCCGGTGAAGCGCGCCCACTCGAAGCCGGCGAGTTCTGGGAACACGAGCTCCAGGGCCTCGACGTCGTGCATGCGAGGACGGGCGACAAGGTCGGGACGGTCGCGCACGTGCTGGACGGCCCTGCGCAAGACCTGCTGGTCCTCGAGACGCCGGTGGGCGAGCGGATGGTCCCGCTCGTCGCCGAGATCGTCGTGAACGTCGACGTGGACGGGGGCCGGGTCGAGATCGACCCGCCGGAAGGCCTGCTGTGAGGATCGACGTCGTCACGATCTTCCCGCAGCTGTTCGACGCCCCGCTGGGGACGAGCCTGCTCGGCAGGGCGGTCGCCGGAGGGCTCCTCGACGTCCGGGTCCACGACCTCAGGGAGCACGGGCTCGGCAAGCACCGTTCGGTCGACGACGAGCCGTACGGCGGGGGGGCCGGCATGGTCATGAGGCCGGAGCCGTTGTTCGCCGCGGTCGAGGAGGCCAAGGGGCCGGACTCGCACGTGGTCCTGCTCTCGCCGCGCGGCCGCAAGCTCGACCACGCGGTCGTGGCGGAGCTCGCTCGGCGTGACCACCTCGTGCTCGTGTGCGGGCGCTTCGAGGGTGTCGACGAGAGAGTCGCCGAGCACCTCGTCGACGAAGAGCTGTCGATCGGTGACTACGTCCTGGCCGGCGGCGAGCTCCCGGCCCTCGTCGTCATCGAAGCGGTCTCACGTCTCATGCCCGGCGTGCTCGGCAACGCCGAGTCGCTGGCGTCGGAGTCCCACGCAGAGGGGCTGCTCGAGTATCCGCAGTACACGCGCCCCGCGGAGTTCCGCGGCTGGCGCGTCCCCGACGTGCTTCTCTCCGGTGACCACGGTGCAGTGGACCGGTGGCGCCGAGAGCAATCCGAGCTGATAACGCGCGAGCGGCGGCCGGACCTCGGCGGCGCTCGTTCTCCTTCTACGTAGATCAGGCAAGTTCTTCGGGAACCGTCGCCATAACAGCGCGGGTTCCCTAAGTTTGTCGTCAAGACGTTGTCACTCAACGAGGAGGATTCATGGAGCCACTTGCCGTAACGGGGCGCGAGAAGCGCCAGACGTTCCTCGCCGCCATCGCGATCGCGCTCGCGGTATTCATCGTAGGTGCGCCCGTCGTCGAAGCGGCGATCAGCCGAGTGAAGCTCGCGGGCGGAACCGCCACCGCGAAGGTGAAGGACTCGAACGGATCGACGGTCGAGTCCGAGCCGATCGCCGACATGGGCCTGACGCAGGCCGAGGGCAGCGACGGCGCGATCGCCGTCCGCAACTTCGCCGGCGGCGGCGGCCTGCTGGGCGCCGGTGACTGCACGGCTTCGACCGAGCCCGCACAGGGCCCGCTCCCGAACACCGTGACCCTCTCGGGCGGTCACATCGTGACCGGCATCATCATCACGGGCACCGGAACGGTCCGCATCACGACGCAGGCGGTCGGGCAGGGACAGGTCCCGCTCGCGAACTTCGTCGTGAACGCCAATCACCCGAACGAGTTCGTCGGCCTCGGCAACGGCCTGAGCATCACGACGCCGCTCACGTTCACGGGCGTCGACGGCTCGGCCTGCAACTTCGTGGTCATCGGCCAGAGCCCCGGCGACTGAGAGCTAGGAAGTAACCGTCACAGAGCGAGGGAGGCGCCCTTCGGGGCGCCTCTTCCGCGCTCGGGCTACGCAGTTTTACCGATGGTCCCCGAGGGGGCCGCGGCCCGAAGATAGGTAGCGCAAAGCGGGCATTTCACCACCGGCAGCAAGGGAGCCATGAGCGACCAGGCACGACGCCTCGGTGCAGCCAAGAAGATGCACGTCCTCGTGGGCGCGCTCGCGCTCGTCCTCGCCGCGGGGGCGGTCGGCGCGACGTGGTTCTTCCTCCAGGGCGGGTTCCAGACGGGCATGCCCGTCAGCGCGATCTTCTCCGGCCGCGGCGTGGGGCAGCAGCTCCCGATCGGCGGCGACGTCAAGATCCGCGGCGTCCTCGTCGGGACGATCCGCGACGTCGAGCTCCGTGACGACGGCAACGCGTCGGTCGAGCTCCTCATCGAGGACGACATGCCGCTGCCGGCGACGACGTCCGCCGAGATCCGTTCCAAGACCGTGTTCGGCCAGAAGTGGGTCGAGCTGATCCCGCCGGACGCCGCGAGCGGACCGCTGCTCGCCGCGGGAGACGAGATCCCGGACTCCAGGACGAAGGAGCCCCTCGAGCTCGAGCGCTCGCTGCAGCTGGGCCACGACCTCCTGTCGCGGCTCCCGTTGCGCGACCTCACCACCGTCTTCTCTACGCTCTCGGAAGGATTCACGGGCAGCGAGGACGACGCCCGCCGCGCCCTCGACCGCGGGATCGTCGCGCTCCGCGCCGTCAACGCGCGCGCCGGCGAGCTGGACCTCGCGCTGGTCCAGCTACGGCAGACGGCCCAATGGCTGGACGAGAACGACGGCGACATCCTCTCGTTCATGGAGTCGCTCGACGAGGCGAACCGTGCCCTCGTCGACGCGGGGCCGGAGTACCGGGCGTCGATGCAGTCGGTGCCGCTGTTCCTCGAAGAGCTCGCGGGCCTGCAGGAGAGGATCGAGCCGGAGCTCGGGCGTCTCGTCGAGGACGGCGCCACGGTCGCCGAGATCGTCGCCGCGCGGTCCGATCAGCTCACGGACATCGTCGTGCAGCTGCAGGCCTTCACGACCGTGTGGAACTCGGGGCTGAAGCAGCCGTGCGAGGGCCTCTACGAGAGCGACATGACGTGCTGGCAGGTCTACCAACCTCCGGGCCTCGACTCACGCGGCCTCTACGGCGACTCGTTCGGCCCCCTGAGCGACACGGCGAGCGACCCGCTTGCCGGTGTGACCGCGGGCGGGTCCGACGCGACGTTCTCGCAGATGCTCCGCGCGTACACGGGCCGGCCGGCCCCCTCCAAGCTCGCCGAGGTCCTGTACCAACCGGCGCGTGAGGCTCTCCCCGAGCTCGTCGGGAGGGACCTGTGACGCAGGGCTTCCGCTGGGTCGCGCTCAAGCTGCTCGTCTTCACGATCGTGACGATCGTGGTCACGACGTACCTCGCGAGCATCATCGGCAACTTCTCGCTGTTCGCCAGCCCGTACGAGATCACCGCGGAGCTCACGGACGCGAGCGGGCTGCTGCGCGGCGACGTCGTGAAGGCTGCGGGGGTGACCGTCGGGCGTGTCGAGGAGATCGGCATCCGCGACGGGATCGCCGTGGTGACGATGTCGATCGACGAGGACACGGAGCTTCCCGGCGAGCTCGAGGCCAAGGTCAGGTTCAGGAACCTCGTCGGCCAGCGGATGATCACGCTGGACGCGCCGTCGCCGGCGACGGGGCGCACGGAGCCGGGTGACGTAATCCCGATCGCGCGGACCGAGGCGGCGTTCGACCTGTCGGCGCTGTTCAACGGGCTGCGTCCGCTGATCCGGTCCACGAACCCCGAGGACGTCAACACTGTGACGCGGGCGCTCACGAAGGCTCTGTCGGGGAGGGCCGACGAGGTCGAGGGCTTCCTCGCCAACGTCGGCGACATCTCGACGAGCCTCGCCTCGAAGGACCAGGAGCTCGGCGTGATGCTCGGTGCGCTTAACGAGGTGACCGCGGACCTCAACGGGCGCGACGCGCAGCTGCGCGCGACGCTCGCCGACCTCGACGACTTCCTCGGCGACCTGCAGGCGAGCCGCGGCGAGCTGGCCGCGGCCCTCGTGACGCTGGACGACGCGGCGACCCGGCTCGGACGCGTCGTGTCGCGCAACGACTCGCACATCGAAGCCGAGCTCGACGACCTCGCCGTGCTGCTGGACGCGGTCGAGGACAAGCGAGAGGACCTGCGCGGCGCTCTGCGCGCGCTGCCTGAGATGCTCGTCGCGGTCGAGCGCGCGAGCTCGTACGGCCAGTGGACTAACATCCACCTCGTCCACCTGTGCAAGGACGACACCGGCGAGTGTGGCCGGAGGTGGATGCCGTGAGGTCGTTCCGGGAGCGCAGGGCCTGGCTGGTCGGCATCACCTGCATCGTGCTGATCACGGCCGGGGTGACCGCCGCCTTCTCGATCAACCGCTTCCAGGGACTGCGCGGCGTGTACACGCTG
>DASQDO010000580.1:0-2029 GCA_035634135.1 Actinomycetota bacterium | reverse complement strand
GAGCCGGTAGTACTTCCGCTGCACGCGGATCTCCAGGCCCGCCTTGGTGATCGGCTCCTCCAGGGTGAAGTTGGTCACGTACGCGTTGAAGTAGAGCGGGCCGGTCCCGGTCCTGGTGAACTCGATCCGGTGCGCGCCCGGCGTCACCTCCGGCCCTTCCAGCACGACCTTATTGTCGAAGCTGAACAGGTTGGCGGCGTTGATGGCCACCTCCTTCACCACCTTCCCGTCGACCTGCACCGCCACCTTCATGTCGGGCTTGCCCTCGCCGCTGGCGGCGATGAAGTCGGCGAGCGCTTCGACGCACAGCGCGGTGTCGCGCGTGCTGTTCCAGTAGCTCGCGTTCCGGCGGCTGTTCACGAGGTACTTCGCCAGCCGGGCGGGGAGTTCGCCCTTGCCGTCGGTCTTGGCCAGGAGCTTGAGGTAGTACGCGTTGGCCTCGGTGTCGGAGCCGTACCAGTACCACCAGTACCGGCCCGACTCCGGCAGCTTGAGGTAAGCCGTCTGGTTCTCTTCGTCCTGGACGACGTACTGGGACAGGTTGCGCAGCACCATCGCGAGCTTCTCCTCCTGCCCCTTCTGCCGGTGCAGGGCCAGGCCGAGCTGCGCGAGGCAGTAGACCGAGAGCGAGGACCGATCGCGGTACAGGAACTCGCGCATGTCGCCGTTCACGTGCCCCGCGTCGGACAGCACCATGAAGACGAAGGCGTCGAGGTTGTCCGACGCGTTCTTCGAGGGGCTGACGTTGCCCGGGGCGTTCTTCAGCATCTGCACCTGCCGGGCCTCGTAGAGCTTGAGCCACTCGACGCCGCGCTCGAGCACGCCCGGCGGCAGGGCGACGTCGTTCGCCCGCGCGATCTGGAGGCCGTGGACGACGGTGGCCGTGGTGTGGGGGCCGCTTTGTTCGCCGTAGCCGCTGAACCAGCCCCACCCGCCGTCGGGGAGCTGCTGGTTGGCGAGCTTCGTCACGCCCGCCCGCGTCATGGCGAGGACGACGGCCTCGTCGAACACGGGGTTGAGCCGGGTCCCGTTCTGCCGAGCCGCGGCCCGCGCGCGGTCGTCGCCGATCTCCTGGGCGTTGAGGTTCGTCCGCTTGGCCGCGATGTCCTTCAGGTTCAGCCCCATGGCGATCAGCACGCGCTGGGTGATGACGGTCGGCAGGAATCGGTTGAGCGTTTGTTCCGTGCACCCGTAGGGGAAATCCGTGAGGTACGGCAGCGCGTCGACCATCGCCCCGGCCACGCTCGGGGAATAGCGGATCTCCACCCGGCTCTGCTCGGGGATGCGCTCCTGCGGGACGGTGAACGACACGCTCGCCGCCGACGCGCTCGGGCGGATCGCGCCCGCGAAGCTCTCAGTCTTGAGCATCCCGTGCACGTACACGGGGAAGCTCATCTGCGTCGCGTCGGACTCCTCGTCCGTCCGCGCGAGCATGCGCACGGTCGCGCTGCCGGGCGAGGCGACGCGCACGCGGAAGTCGACGCGCTGCTCACCGCCCGGCTCGACGTGGACGGTCTGCGTGAGAGTCGACGCGGCGAGGTTCGGCTCGTTCACCAGCCCGCCGGTCTTGCCCTCCCCGACGAGCGGCTCGAGGCAGCCGCCCTCGAGTTGGAGGGTGACCTCCGCGCGCTTGGGGCTCTTGAGGTAGTTGTGCACGTTGGCCGACAGCACGACCTCGTCCTTCTGCACGAAGAAGCGGGGGGCCTGGAGGCGGACGATCAGGTCCTTGGCCGTGACGATCTCCGCCTGGCCCTGCCCGACGCGCGTGCCGGCCGACATCACCCACACGCGGGCCTTCCAGGTCGTGAGGTTCTCCGGCATGTCCAACTCGACCTCGGCGACGCCGTCGTCCTTCACGCCGAGGTTCGCGACCCAGAGGGCGGTGTCGGCGAAATTCTTGCGGACGGTGGGCTCGACAAACCCGGCGCCCCGCGGCGTCGCGTCGTCACCGCCGCCGCCGCCCCCGCCGAAATCGGCCGCGCCGTCCATCAACTCGCTCGCCTCGGACCGGGCGAACAGCGACTGCTTC
>DASQDO010000579.1:0-4089 GCA_035634135.1 Actinomycetota bacterium | reverse complement strand
GGACGGTGCCGGGACCGTCGTTGCGGACCCGGATCGTGTTGGTCTCCTCGGTCCCCGGCGTCATCACGACGTCGCGGGTCTTCGTGACGACGAGGGCGGCCTCGCCCGGGTTCGCCGTGGTGGTGGGGTCCGATGCGATGTTGTTGGCCGGAGCCGGGTCGTTCAAGGTCGCGCTCGTCACCTGCGAGACCGACGCGTTGTTGGTTAGCGAAGCTGCCGCTCCCGCGCCGACGTCGACCGGGAGGTCGACGAACGACGACGCGCCGGTCGCGATCCCGGCGCGGGTCAGCGTGACGGTCTGCGAGGCGGAGCTGCAGCCGGAGCAGCTCCAGCCGGTCCCGCTGAAAGACCGGTAGGTCAGGCCCGCCGGGAGGGTGTCGGTGATCGTGACGGCGCCCGAGGTCGCGGGGCCGGAGTTGCTCACCGTGAGGCGGTACGTGCCGGTCCCACCGCGCACGAACGCTCCGGTGTGGGTCTTCGTCAGCGACAGGTCCGCCGCGTCGGCGGCGGTGAAGGGCACCGCGTTCACGCCTGTGCCGTAGTCCGCGTTGTAGTGGAAGCTGCTGCCCGAGAAGTCGTAGACGAGGCCGGAGAGCGTCCCGCTGCCGGTCCCGACCACCTTCACCGTGTAGACGGTCGTGATCGGGTTGCCGCCGGCCTTGCCGCCGGTGAACTTGGTCGGGCCGACGCAGCTGCGGTAGGTCGGGCTCGTCGTGACGGCGTCCCAGCCGCATGCGTCTGCGTACACCTTGTCGTTGCGGGCGCGCGCGGGGGCCGCGTACGTCGTCTTGATGTCCTGGATCTCGAAGATCGAGTCGGGGAAGTTCACGAACGTCTCGAGCTGCTCGTAGCCCTGCGTCGCGGTCTTCGACGTCAACGTGAAGCGATACGTCTGGCCCCGGTACACGGTGCAGCTGCCGCCGGTGCACGCCTCGCCGGTGATGCCGATGACCGAGTTGCGGCTCTGCGAGACGAGCTTCTCGACGTAGACCTCGCGGTTCGCCGGCGTAGACGCGGTCAGGCCCCCGGCGGCCGTCGCGGTGATCTGGTAGCCGCGGGTGCGGCTGTTGAACGACTGCTGGTTGCGGTTGATCACGACGTTGTAGGTCGCGTGGGCACAGGCTCCGGGAGCGAGCGTGCCCAGCGAACGCGTGGTCGTGGCGTTCGCGAGCGAGAGGTTCGCGTTCGCCGTCGTCCAGTTGAACGCGGTCTGGACCGAGGTCGCGGCGGCGTCGCCGGTGTTGCAGACCTTCGCGCCGACGGGGAACTCGTTCGGGCGGCCGTTCGAGACCGACGGCTTGTTCGAGTCGAGACCGACGATGTCCCACGTCGTGGTCGTGACCGTGAGCGTTGCCGCGGCCGCAGCAGGCGGCGCGACGACGACGAGCGCGCCCGCCGCGACTAGCGCGGCGACCAGTGCCGCGCGGATCCTCGAACCCATTCAAAGCCTCCCAGCTCCGTTGCGGGGCATGACTAGCCCGCGATCTCCCGTTAGGGGTTCATCGGACGGTGGGGGGTGAGGGTTAGGTACGTATTCGACGCAGCGATAGGTCAGGGTCGACGAAGGTGGCGATTAGCGACGACCGGTCGGGGCTGAAGCCCGTGCGGCGCAAGGAGCTGCGCGGCTAGGCCCCCGTACCCTCACGTTTCAGTCGAGGGTTGGCCTCCAGGCCCCCAAGGCCGTTCCAGGCCAGGTTCACCAGGTGCGCCGCCACTATGTCCTTCTGCGGTCGCCCGGCGTCCAGCCACCACTGCCCGACGAGGGCGACCATCCCCACGAGGGCCTGGGAGTAGAGCGGCGAGAGCTTCGTGTCGAAACCCCGCTCCGCGAACTGGTTGCGCAGGATGTACTCGACCTGCATCGCGATGTCCCCGATGACGCTCGCCAGCGTCCCGGTCGCGCTCGCCACGGGGGAGTCGCGCACGAGGATGCGGAACCCCTCCGGCTCGGCCTCGATGTAGCCGAGGAAGGCGACGGCCGCTTGCTCGATCAGAGCGCGCGGGTGCGACCCCTCGAGCGATTCGGTGATCCGGCCGAGCAGCGACTGGACCTCGCGGTCGACGATGACCGCGTACAGGCCCTCCTTGCCGCTGAAGTGCTCGTAGACGACGGGCTTCGTGATGTTCGCCCGCGCGGCGATCTCCTCGACCGACGCGGCCTCGAACCCGCGTTCGGCGAACACTGCCCGTCCGACGTCGAGGAGCTGGGCCCTCCGCTCCTGCCCGGTCATGCGCACCCGGGGTGCCTTCCCCGCGGGACTCAGGGAGCGCGCTTCGCTGCGAGCTGCTTGGGCGAGACGACCTTCACGTCCCGCGCCAGACGCAGCTTCTGGAGCAGCCTGATCGTTGCGCCGCTCGGGTCGATCTGGCCGCGCTCTATGCCGTGCACGGCCGACGTCGGGAACGCGTGGTGGTTGTTGTGCCACGACTCGCCGAAGCTGATCAGCGAGAGCACCCAGTTGTTCGTCGAATGGTCCGGCGTCTCGTACGGGCGCTTCCCGTAGAAGTGGCAGATCGAGTTGATGCTCCAAGTCACGTGGTGCAGCAGGAAGATGCGCGCGAGGCTCGCCCACAGGAACGCCGTCAAGGCGCCCCACCACGTCCCGGTGACGAGGCCGCCGATCGCGGGCGGGAGCAGGAACGACGCCACCGCCCAGTACGGGAAGTACTTGTCGATCCACCGCATCATCGGGTCTTTCCACAGGTCCGGGGCCCACCGCTGCGGCGACGTCAGCTCCTCCTTGAACAACCACCCCATGTGCGCGTGCCACAGCCCTTTCACGACGCCCTTGACGCCCGGGCCGTCCTCGAGGTGGGGGGAGTGCGGGTCGCCGGGGCGGTCGGAGAACGCGTGGTGCCGTCGGTGGTCCGACACCCACGCGATGACCGAGCCCTGGATCGCCATCGACCCCGCGATCGCGAAGCCGGCGCGCACCCACGGCTTCGTCTCGAACCCGCCGTGCGTGAGATAGCGGTGGAAACCCACCGTGATGCCCAGGCCGGTGAAGACGTAGAAGGACAGGAACAGCGCGGCGTTGAGAAGGGTCAGCCCGGTACCCCAGAAGGTCCACACCGCGGCGACGAAGCCGAGGAACGGGAAGATGGTCACCGCGAGGACGAGCCGTCTCTGCAGCCGGACCATCTTCGGTTCGAGCGGGCGAACTCCGGGAGTGGGCGCGGGGGCGGCCTCGGCGCGCGGCCGCTCGTCCAGCGTGGTGGGCGTCATCGAAATCTCCCTGAGCTCGGGTTGCCTACGGTTACGTAGGAGTAAGTTACCACCGCGTAGGGCCTAGGGCCCGGCGACGGCGTTCACCTTGAAAGCTCTGACGTGCCCGACGTTATGGAGGCGGACCCTCCCGATGTGGCTCGTCTCGAGCGCGACGCCCGCTGATTCCGTAAGGGCCTCGGACACGACTACGGTCCCGGGCCGGGCGAAGGACGTCAGCCGCGCCGCGACGTTCACGGGGCGTCCGAAGAAGTCGCCGCTCATCGGCACGACCTCGCCGAAGTCGAGCCCTGCGCGCGCGGCGGGGAGCGCCTCGTCCTCCTCGACGCCGGCGACGACCGCCAGCGCGACCCGGAGCGCGGTCGTGACGTTCGGCGCCACGAACATCACCGCGTCGCCGATCATCTTGACGACGTGCGCGCCGCCGGCGACGCACGTCTCGATCGCCATCGTCTCGAACCTGTTGACGAGGTGGCCGAGGTCCTCTCCCTCGAGCTCCTGCGTTACGCGCGAGAAGTCGACGAGGTCGACGAAGCCCGCCGCGAGCGTCTCGGTCGAACCCGGGCGTTCGGTCGCGGTCACCTCTTGCAAAGCGATGGCGAGATGGCGCCGGTGCACGTGGTGGATGACCTTGCCGAGCAGCTCCAGCAACGCGGGGACGACGGCTTCGAGCTGCCCCGCGAGCGTGTCGTCGTCCACGGCTTGTTCGCGCAGCGGGGCTATGAAGACCTTGTTGAAGAGGCGCACCTCGGCTTGGGCGAGGCGCGACATCGTCTGGCCGTACGCGCGCGCGACGTCGAGGACGTCTTCGCGCGAGTAGCCCTGGTCGAGGATCAGCTTCAGGCCCCCCAGCACGTCTACGT
>DASQDO010000578.1:0-2992 GCA_035634135.1 Actinomycetota bacterium | reverse complement strand
GAAGCAGTGCCGCGCGGTGTACCAGCAGCTCGACGACGGTCTCGCGAAGCTGCTCGAGCGGACGAACGACGACGACCTCGTGATCTTCATGTCGGACCACGGTCACCAGGCGTGCACGCGCGCGGTGACGATGGACCGCGTGCTCCAGCACCTCGGCTACCTCGAGTTCGGACGCGGCTCGTTCGCTTTCAACCTGATCCGCTGGGGGCCGGGCCGGCGCATCGCCCGCCGGATCTACGACATCCTGAAGCTGCACGGCCGGATCTCGATCCCGGCGTCGCCGATCGAATGGAGCAAGACCAAGGCCTACACGAGCGTCGTCTCGACCGGCGAGGGGGTCTCGGTCAACCTCAAGGGCCGAGAGCCCGGTGGCACCGTCGACCCGAAGGACTTCGAGAAGGTCCGCGAGGAGGTCAAGCAGGCGCTCGAGGCGTTCCGCGACCCGGGCAACGGCAAGCCTCCGATCTCGAAGATCTACCGCAAGGAGGAGATCCTCCACGGCGAGTTCCTCGACACGGCCCCCGACCTGCTGCTCGTGCCGGCGCCGTTCTACTCGCTGACGCACGCGAAGGGCATGGTCGAGGAGGCGGACTGGATGTCGGGTGACCACCGCATCGAGGGCGTGATCGTCGCGACGGGACCGGAAGTCACGCCGGGCCCGCTGAAGGAGACGGCCGAGCTGATCGACCTCGGCCCGACGTCGATGGCCGCGCTCGGCGTCCCGAGCGCCATCCCCCGCGACGGCAAGGTCCTCGAGAGCCTCATCGGGCCGGGCAAGTCGCTGGAGGTCCGCTCCGACGGCACCGCGACGCGGGCGAGCACCGTGGACGAGTCCGGCCTGAACGAATCCGAAGAAGGAGAGATCGAGGACCACCTGCGTGGCCTCGGCTACGTCGAGTAACGACACAGGAGGTTCTCTTGCGCGCGCGCAGGTCTTGTCTATCGGTGCCGGGCTCGAGCCCGAAGATGCTGGCGAAGGGGCCGACGCTCCCCGCCGACATGGTGTTCATGGACCTCGAGGACTCCGTGGCGCCCCTCGCGAAGGAAGAGGCGCGCGGCAACGTCGTCGACGCCCTGAAGAACAACGACTGGGGCGACAAGACCGTCGTCGTCCGCATCAACTCGATCGACACGCAGTGGGCCGCGGACGACTTGAAGACGGTCGTCGAGGCCGCGGGGAGCCACCTCGACTGCGTCATGATCCCGAAGGTCCAGAGCTCCGACGAGGTGAAGTTCGTCGACCACATGCTGCGGATGATCGAGGCGAACACCGGCCTGGACAAACGCATCGGGATCGAGGCCCAGATCGAGACCGCGACCGGGCTCAAGAACGTCTACGACATCGCGCACGCATCGGACCGGATGGAGACGCTGATCTTCGGTCCGGCCGACATGAGCGCGTCGCTCGGCCTCCCCACGGTGACGGCGGGGCTCCCGATGCCCGGGTATCCGGGCGACCACTGGCACTGGGTGCTCGAGACGATCCTCGTAGCGGCCCGTGACGCCGGCCTGCAGGCGATCGACGGTCCCTACTTGCTGATCAAGGACCTCGACGGGTTCCGCGAGATGGCGACGCGCGCCCGGTCGCTCGGCTACGACGGCAAGTGGGCGCTCCACCCCGGGCAGATCGACGTCCTCAACGAGGTCTTCACGCCGACGCAGGACGAGTACGACAAGGCCGAGGCCCTGCTCGAGGCGTACAAGCACGCGACCGAGGTCGACCGCCGCGGCGCCGTGATGTTCGGCAACGAGATGATCGACGAGGCGTCGCGCAAGATGGCGGTGCAGTTCGCCGAGCGGGGCCGTGCCGCGGGGATGACTCCCGCCAAGACGCTGGCCGACTTCGAGAAGGAGTGGGCGAACCAGTGATCGAGCTCACCGACGTCCAGAAGACCATCGTCGAGACCGTCCGCGACTTCGTCGACAACGAGGTCATCCCCGTCGCCGACGAGATGGAGCACCGCGACGAGTACCCCGAGAAGATCGTCGAGGGGATGAAGGAGATGGGGCTGTTCGGCCTCACAGTCCCGGAGGAGTACGACGGCGTCGGCGAGTCGCTCACGACGTACGCCCTCACGGTCGTCGAGCTCGCCCGGGGATGGATGAGCCTCTCGGGTGTCCTCAACACGCACTTCATGGGCTGCTATCTCATCAACAAGTTCGGCACCGACGAGCAGAAGCAACGGCTGCTGCCGAAGATGGCGACGGGCGAGATGCGGGCCGCGCTCGCGATGTCCGAGCCCGAGGCCGGCTCCGACGTCCAGGCGATCCGGACGAAGGCCGTGCGCGACGGCGACCACTACGTGCTCAACGGCCAGAAGATGTGGCTGACGAACGGCCTTCGCTCGAGCATCGTGATGACGCTCGTCAAGACCGACCCCGAGGCCGACCCGCCCCACCGCGGGATGAGCATGCTGATCGTCGAGAAGGAGCCGGGGGTGGGACAGCCGGCACCCGGGCTCGACGTCGGCAAGAACATCGAGAAGCTCGGCTACAAGGGCGTCGAGACGACCGAGATGACGTTCTCGGACTTCCGGATCCCGGTCTCCTCGCTATTGGGGACCGAGGAGGGCCACGGCTTCCGCCAGGTCCTCGACGGGATCGAGGTCGGCCGCGTCAACGTCGCGGCCCGGGCCGTCGGGGTGGCGACCAGGGCCTTCGAGGAGGCCATCCGGTACAGCCAGGAGCGCAAGGCGTTCGGCAAGCAGATCTCGGGCCACCAGGCGATCCAGATCCACCTCGCGGAGATGGCGACGACGCTCGAGGCGGCCCGGCTGATGATGCTCCAGGCGGCCGTGAAGAAGTCGGCGGGGGAGCGATCGGACCTCGAGGCAGGCATGGCGAAGCTGTTCGCGTCCGAGGCTTGCCACGAGATCACGCTCAAATCCCTCCGTGTCCATGGGGGGTACGGATATTCCAAAGAGTTCACTGTTGAGCGTCTTTACCGTGATGCACCATTTCTTCTGATTGGTGAGGGACCGTCTGAAATCCA
>DASQDO010000577.1:0-11868 GCA_035634135.1 Actinomycetota bacterium | reverse complement strand
GGATCCAGTCCGTTTGTCGTGGCGGATCGCCGAGGCGATCCGTCGTAGTCGTGGCGGATCGCCGAGGCGATCCGTCGTAGTCGGGTACCGGTCGGCCGCAATCCTAAGGGCGGGCAGCCCCGGAGCTAGGGCACGCGGGTGACGAGGTACGTGTGCCCCTGCGCCGAGTCCAGCCACAGGACGCGGCGGCCTCTCGCCATCAGCGGGTACGCCTGGTCCCCGCGGTTCGTCGTGATCCGCTGCGGCCGGCCCCCGCCGGCGCTCACGATCCACACGTCGCGCCCGACCTCGCTCACGGGGAAGTCCGGGTCCTGCTGCACGAAGTGACGCACGTAGCCGAGCTCGTCGTTGTAGGCGACGTACTCCCGGTTCGCCGACGGGATCGGCGGGTTCAGCGCATACGCGCCGAACTCCCACGTCGGCGCGCCGGCGGCAGACTCGCGCACGAGCACCGTCCGCTTCGTCCGGCCGAGCCGCGCCTTCACGATCGAGCCGACTCCGTTGCCGTCCCGGTCCTCGTACCACGTGACGAAGCCGGGGCCGACGGCAGGCGGCCCCACGAACGAACGGCGCGACGGGGGCCGGATCTTCACGAACCGTCCCGTCCGCACGTTCTTCATCCCGATGGACGCGGGGCTCACGAGGCTCCCGTCGCCGACGTCCCACCACACGACCCAGTCACCCGCGACCTGCGGCTGCCATTGCTCGCCGCGGGCGCGGTGCAGCGCGCGTGGCTTGCGCCCGCCGCGCTTGACCCAGATGTCCGTAGAGCGGCCGCGCCCGTCCTCCCACGCGATGGTCCGGCCGTCGATCGCCGGATAGAGCTGGAGCCCCGGCCCCCCTGCGATCGTCCGCACGCGCCCGCCGAGCGTCCGGGCGTGGACGTCGAACTCGAGCCCGCCGAACGTCTCGACCACGTGGGCCCACACGACGGTCCGTCCCGAGATCGCCGGCGTCTCGTCGCTGAACGTCGCCCGCGACGTGTCCTCGCCGACCTTCTGCAGCCGTCCGGACCCGTCGACGTTGCCGACCCAGAGCTCGATCGCCTCGCAGCACATCTCCTCCTGGTTGCGGTAGTCGGCGAGGACGAAGCGCCTCCCGGACACCCGGGGCGGCGAGAAGAGCAACCCCAGCGGCGCCACGTCGTCGACGAGCACCCGAGCATCCGACCCCGCCGCCTCCTCCCAGCCCTCGACGATGCCCTTCGAGTCGAAAGCGGCTTCGATCGCGGCGACGTCCTCGTCGGAGGTTCCGAGGTCGCGCGCCGCGTCCACCACCGCGGCCCTCCCGTCGAGGAAGTCGTCCAACGGCGTCACGAACCGAGTCAGAGCGCGGTACACGATGCGGTCCGCGGCCGCGGGCTCGAGCGCTTCGCGCACGTCCCACAGCGCGCCGCCGAAGATCGTCGCGTTGAGGTGGACCCCGCCGTTGTCGAAGTCGGCGAGGAAGTAGCCGTAGTCGTCGGTGGTCGCGCCGTCGTTGAGGTCGCGCAGCGGGCAGTCCCAGTCGCGCGGGCTCGGGTTCTCCGGCCTGCACAGGTCCTCCCCGAGCAGCCCGGCCCCCGGGTCGTCCATCGCGATCCCGGACGCCTCGTTGTCGATCGCGTTCCCGAAGTAGTCGGCGAACGCCTCGTTCATGGCGCCGGCCTGGTTGAGGTACACGAGGTCGGCGGAGTGGTCGATGACACCGTGCGTCAGCTCGTGTCCGACGACGTCGAGATCGGCCGACAGCGGATAGATCGGGCCGGGATTGCCGTAGACCATCTGGTTGCCGTCCCAGAACGCGTTGAACATCGGCTCGAACGTCGTGGGGTCCGCGCCGTTGACGGTGGAGACGATGCTCGAGCCGCGGTCGTCCAGCGAGTTCCGCCCGAGCGCGCGGTAGAACTCGTAGACCCGGCCCGCTCCCCAGTGCGCGTCGACCGCGCCGGTCGAGGTCGCGACCCCGCGGAAGACCGGCGACGACGACGTGACGACGTTGCGCGCGGTCCCGAAGTAGTCCGGCGTCGAGCGCGCGTTGTGTGTCGTGATCTGTCCCTCGCCGGAGTCGCGCTCGAACATCGGGCGCGAGCGGTCGCGCAGCTCGTAGACCTCCCCGCGCTGGTAAGCCTGGATCGGGACCGTGTCGCCGTGGACGGTCTCACCGCTCGTCGAGACCGCGCCGTCCTCCTGGAGGTCGTCGTACGCGAGCACGGGCCGGCCGGTGGCCGCGTTCACGAACACCTCGTGCTTCGCGGGCCGTCCGAAGCGGGTCCCCCACAGCGTGAAGCGATACGCCAGGACCCCGCGACCGACCGGGAGGATCGTGAGCCCGTGCCGGTCGACCTCGGCGGGGACGAGCGGCCGGCTCCACAGCAGCGCGAGCCGCCGCGCGCTCGCGGCGTCGATGCGCGGAGACGTCGTCACGTCGACCTCGGTGAAGTAGTGGCCGTTCGCCGAGTCGGGGACGAGCCCGTCGTCCGATCGGTCGAGGTGCACGAGGTACTGGGCCCCGAAGACCTCGACGCCTCGATGCACCTGCCGGAACCGGACGGTGGTCCCCGCGCGGTCCTCGATCGTCTCGACGGTCTCGAGCGTCGAGGCCGGATCGGCGATCCAATAGACGGGCCGGTTCGACGACAGGTGCGCACGGGCAGCGGCCGCGGGCGGGAGGTCGAGCGCGACGCGCGGGAGCGACTGGACGCGCTCCGGCGCGCGAGTGCCCCATCCGGGGACGACGCGGGGGCCGCGTGGTCCGGCGGCGGAGACCGGGAGAGCCGCGAGCACCGATGCCGCTCCTGAGAACGCGAGCGCCGTCGCGAGGATTCTCTTCATGCCCGACAACCTACGGGCTGGGTGAGACAACTAACGCGTCCTAGAACGCCTCGAGCAGCTCGACTTCCCCTTCGGCCTCGTCCAGCGCGTCGGCGTAGCGCGTCCCCCCCGGGTCGGCCGCGACGGCGTCGATCTCGAGGAGCGGGACGAGCACGAAGCGCCGCTGGGTCAGGCGCGGGTGTGGGATCTCGAGGTCGGGCTCGACGACCTTCTCGTCGTCGAACGTCAGGATGTCGAGGTCGGCGACGCGCGGCCCCCAGCGCATCTCGTTCGGCTCGCGGCCGAGCTGGCGCTCGATCTTCTTCACGGCTTCGAGCAGACCCCGCGCGTCGAGCGACGTCCGGATCCTGACGACGAGGTTCACGAACGACCGCTGCGGCGGGCCGCCGACGGGGCTCGTCTCGTAGAGGCTCGAAGTGGCGTCGAGCTCGATCTCGGGGTGCTCTCCCAATGCAGCGACCGCGGCGCGACAGAACGCGACCCTGTCGCCGACGTTGGATCCGATGCCCAGGTACGAGACGACCATCAGACGGGCCTCTCCACGCGCACTGCCACTCTTCCCACCTCTTCCGGAACCGGTACGACCTCTTTGGCTATCTCCACGCTAACCCTCTTTACCCCGTTCATGGCGGACACCATCTCGGCGACCTCGGCCGCCAGCCTCTCGAGCAGCCGTTCTTCCCGCGAAGACACGCAGCGCGACACCTGCGAGATGACGGCCGCGTAGTCGACGGTGTCGGCCAGATCGTCGCTCCGCGCCGAGGGCGTCGCGTCGATCTCCACGTCTAGGTCAACGAGCACGGTCTGCGGTTCGTTGCGCTCCTCGTCCGTCCAGCCGACGTGGGTCTCGACACGCAAACCCCGGATCAGGATGCGGTCGCTCACCGGCCCGCCGCTAGTATCGCCTCGGTCATTCGCACGACCCGAGCCATCGCCTCGACGTCGTGGACGCGCACGACGTGCGCGCCCTGTGTCACCGCCCACGCGACCGTCGCCGCGGTCCCCTCCAGCCGCTGGTCCTCCGGGACCCCGAGCGTCGTCCCGATGAACGACTTGCGCGACGTCCCCACGACGACCGGCCACCCCGTCCCGACCAGCTCTGGCAGGCCGGCCAGCAGCTGCAGGCTCTGCTCGCGGGTCTTCGCGAAGCCGATGCCCGGATCGAGCGCGATCGCGCCCGTCTCCACTCCCGCTTCGGCGGCCTGCTCGGCGCGCTCCGTGAGGAACGCAGTCGTCTGCCGCACGACGTCTTCGTAGTCCGTGAGCGTGCGCATCGTCGCGGGGGTGCCGCGCGAGTGCATGACGACGAGCCCGGCCCCCGTGCGCGCGACGACCTCGTCCATCGCAGGGTCGAACTCCTCACCCGACGTGTCGTTGACGATCGACGCGCCTGCTTCGAGCGCGGCTTCCGCGACCGCGGGCTTGCGCGTGTCGACCGATATAGGGACGCCGATCTGAGACGCGAGCGCCTCGATCACCGGGACGACCCGGGCGATCTCGTCCTTCTCGGGGACCGGGTCCGCCCCGGGACGCGTCGACTCGCCACCGACGTCGACGATCCCGGCCCCCTCCGACACCATCGCTATCGCGTGCGGGATCGCCGCCTCGGGGTCGAGCCACAACCCGCCGTCCGAGAACGAGTCCGGCGTGACGTTGAGGACGCCCATGAGCACGGTGTGGTCGAGCGCGACCTTGTGCCCCTTGCAGAGGAGCTCCACGTCAGCCCCGGAAGATCAGGTTCATCGCCTCCGAGCGGGAGGCCTCACTGTCACGGAACTGGCCGCGCACCGCGGAGGTCACGGTCTTGCTGCCGGGCTTGCGGACGCCGCGCATCGTCATGCAGAGGTGCTCCGCCTCGATGACGACGAGCACGCCGCGCGGGTCGAGGGCCGAGTCGATCGCGTCGGCGATCTGCGTCGTCAGCCGCTCCTGCACCTGCGGGCGGCGGGCGAGCAGGTCGACGAGACGTGCGAGCTTCGAGAGCCCCGTTATCTGGCCCTTGACGTTCGGGATGTACGCGACGTGGGCCTGGCCCAGGAACGGCACGAGATGGTGCTCGCAGAACGAGTGGAGCGCGATGTCCTTGACCATGATCATCTCGTCGTGGCCGGCGTCGAAGACGACGTCGAGCTCGTCGGCCGCGCTCCGTCCCAGCCCCGAGAAGACCTCTGCGTACATGTCCGCGACGCGCCGGGGGGTGTCCAGGAGCCCGTCCCGGGAGGTGTCCTCGCCGACGGCCTCGAGGATCTCGAGCACGGCGGCCTCGATGCGGGCGCGGTCGACCCGCGGGGGCATGTGCCTGACGACGTCACCGGGATCGCTCATGCGGCCAAGGATAGGCGAGCGTCCGGTCCCTGCCAGGCGTCGTCGCAGGGGACGGGCGTCCCTTCGCCGAACAGCGCCGGTATGAAGAGGACGAGCCTCGTCGTGGCGGCCCTGCTGTTGCTGACCGCCGCGCCCGCGGGAGCCGCGCCTCTGTTGGACCGCGAACCCGACTGTTCGCAGATCCCGCCCGAGGTGCAGCCGTCGCCCGCGCTGGAGTCGACGCCGGTCCTGCCCGTAGAGGTCCGGGTCATGTACGGGCCGGGCGATCGCCCGGTCGTGAAGGAGCACATGGCGGTGACCCGCGGCGCGTTCGAGCGCATCGGCATCAAGCTGAGGGTGAGCTACGACGAGATCGACCCGCCCGCATGGCTGGTCGACCCCTTCGACGGCCCCTCCAACACCGACATCCTGGACTGGATGAAGTCCCACTACGGAGGCCGGAGGCCGAAGGGGACGGATCTCGTCTCCTACATGACGCGCTACTGGTCGGGGGGCTTCGCGGACTGCATAGGAGGAGTAGCGCACGCGGACCGGGCCTTCGCGCTGGGGAGCATCGACTACGCGATAGAGGGCATCGTCCCGTCCCCGACGGCGGACGAGGGCGTGATCGCAGCACACGAGCTGGGCCACCTGCTGGGGGCGCACCACCACTACTCGAACTGTGCGGAAGCCGTCCCGTCGGGAGCCCCGAGAGGAGACGCAAACCCCTGCACGACGATGTCGCCCCTAGCCACGACGGCCTCGACGACCTTCGGCCTACTAGAGAAGTCCTACATAAGGCACTACGCCGAAAGCTACGCGCGCGGTTAGGCCCGGACCCGGCAGCGGCGGTTCGTTAGCGGACGAAGGCGCCCCCGAGCGACGACTAAAAGACGGTCTGGAGGAGGGAGGGGGCGCCTTCGGGAGCGCCCCCAACCGGAAACCTAAATCGGGTTCTCCCCCAACCGAGGCTTCGGCGACGGCTTCGGCAGCCCCCACCGTTTCCCCGTCAACTGCTCGGACCCGCCCTCGGCGTCGCGCTGCTCGCGGCGTAGGCGGGTGCGCTCCAGCGGGTTCGCCGGGCTCTGCTTCGCCACCTCGGCCAGGATCTCCGACACCTCTTCCTTCTCGAGCGACTCCTTCTCGAGCAGGCGCTCGACCATGAGGTCGAGCTTGTCGCGGTACTTCGAGAGGATCTCGTGCGCCTCGGCGTGGGCCTCCTCGACGAGCCTGCGGACCTCTTCGTCGATCTTCGCCGCGACGTCGTTCGAGTAGTCCTGGACGTGGCCGAAGTCGCGGCCGAGGAACGGCTGCGACTCGGTCTGGCCGAGCGCGAGGGGGCCGAGCTCGGACATGCCGTACTCGGTGACCATCGACTTCGCGATGCGCGTGCAGCGCTGGATGTCGTCCTGGGCCCCCGTGGTGGGCTCGTCGAACACGATCTCTTCCGCGACGCGGCCGCCGAGCAGCATCGCGAGCTCGTCGATCAACTCGGAACGCGTGACGAGGAAGCGGTCCTCGGTCGGGAGCGTCAGCGTGTAGCCGAGCGCGCGGCCACGGGACACGATCGACACCTTGTGCACCGGGTCGGCGTTCGGCAGCGCGTGGCTCACGAGCGCGTGACCGGCCTCGTGGTACGCGATGACCTTCTTCTCCTTCTCGTTGATCACGCGGCTGCGGCGCTCCGGGCCCGCGAGCACGCGGTCGATCGCCTCTTCGAGCTCGCGCATGCCGATCTCGCTGCGCGAGAAGCGGGCCGCGAGCAGCGCCGCCTCGTTGACCACGTTCGCGAGGTCCGCGCCGGTGAAGCCCGGCGTGCGGCGCGCTAGCACCTCGACGTCGATCTCCTTCGAGAGCGGCTTGCCGCGCGTGTGGACCTTGAGGATCCCGGTGCGGCCGTTGAGGTCCGGGCGGTCGACGACGATCTGGCGGTCGAAGCGTCCCGGGCGCAACAGCGCGGGGTCGAGGATGTCGGGCCGGTTCGTCGCGGCGATGAGGATCACGCCGCCCTTGATGTCGAAGCCGTCCATCTCGACGAGGAGCTGATTGAGGGTCTGCTCGCGCTCGTCGTGCCCGCCGCCGAGGCCCGCGCCGCGGTGACGGCCGACTGCGTCGATCTCGTCCATGAACACGATCGACGGCGCGTTCGCCTTCGCCTGCTCGAAGAGGTCGCGGACGCGGCTGGCGCCGACGCCGACGAACATCTCGACGAAGTCCGAGCCGGAGATCGAGAAGAACGGCACGCCGGCTTCGCCTGCGACCGCGCGGGCGAGCAGGGACTTGCCCGTACCCGGCGGGCCGAACAGCAGCACGCCCTAGGGGATCTTGGCCCCCATCGCCTGGAACTTCTGAGGCGCGGCGAGGTACTCCTTTATCTCCTGTAGCTCCTCTACGGCCTCGTCCAATCCGGCGACGTCCGCGAACGTGATCTTCGGCTGGTCCTTCGTCACGAGACGCGCCTTCGACTTGCCGAACGACATCACGCGGTTGCCGCCGCCCTGCATCTGCTGCATGAGCAGGAACAGGAACCCGACGATGATCAGGATCGGCAGGAACTGGAACAGCACGGACAGGAACACGTTGCCCTGCTGCGGATCGGCGCTGACCGCGACGCCCTGGTCCTGCGCGAGGTCGGCGAAGTCGTCGACGGTGTCGTGGGGGAGGTAGACCTCGTAACGGCCGCCGGAGACGAACTCGCCGACGACCTTCTCGTCCTTCGTCTGGAACTCGGCGGACTCGATCTCGTCGGCCTCGAGGTGCGCGACGAAGACGTTGACGGACTCGAGCTTCTCGGGCCGGTCGGACTGGTTGCGGTAGAGATTGAAGACCCAGACGACGAGGAAGATCAGGATCACGTAGAAGACGACGGATCTGAAGATTCGATTCATCGGCTCAGGTTAGCAGCGACGTGCCGCTAGATGACCCCCCGATCGGGCTTCGTAGTAGGGCTTACGAAGGGGAATCGGCCCCGTAGGCAGCCGGCTTGAGGACGCCTATGTACGGGAGGTTCCTGTACTTCTCCGCGTAGTCGAGGCCGTAGCCCACCACGAACACAGGCGGGATCTCGAAGCCGGGGTACTTCACGTCGAGCGGAACGGCCTGCTAGCCCTTCTTCCAGAACAGCGAGCAGATCTCGAGCGAGGCGGGGCTCCTCGCCTCGAGGTAGCGAAGCAGGTACGAGATCGTCAGGCCGGAGTCGATGATGTCCTCGACCAAGAGGACGTGGCGGCCGGTGATCTCGTAGTCGAGGTCCTTGAGGATCCGGACGACCCCGGACGACTTCGTCGCCGAGCCGTAGGACGAGACCGCCATGAAGTCGAACGCGAGGGGCAGCGGGATCTCGCGGGCGAGGTCGGCCATGAACACGAAGGCGCCCTTGAGCACGCCGACGAGCAGGAGGTCCTTGCCGCGGTAGTCCTCGGTGATCTCCTTCGCGAGCGTCGAGATCTTGTGCTGGATCTCGTCGGCGGGGATGAGGACCTCGGCGACGTCCTCGTGGAGCTCTGTCATCGCGGCATCTTAACGACGACCCGCTCGCGGGTCAGCGAGATCGTGGCGCCGTCGGCGACGTCGAACGACAACGGCAGCTGCGCGTCCGGTCGGTCGAGCGCGTCGAGGGCCGCGTCGATCCCGCCCGAACGGTCGCGGACCCGCCCGATCGCGAGCGCGAGCAGCCGGCGTCGGAGCGCCCGGGGGGCGAGCCGGAACGCCTCCATCTCGAACGCGACCTCGCCGGGGACCCGCTGCGCGAGCTGGCCGTACAGGGTCTCCGCCAGCCCCTTCAAGAAGTCCGCGTCCTCGGCGAGGCGGGCGGCCGAGGTCGCCACGGCCCGGACCGCGCCGTCGCCCCACCGCTCCTCGATGGCGGCGACGAGGCGCCTGCGGACCGCGGCTCGCTCGAAGCGGTCGTCCTCGTTCGCGGGGTCGTCGACGAACGCCAGCCCGCGCTCGCCGCAGTAGGCGCGCGTCTCGCGCCTGCGTACCCCGAGCAGCGGGCGCAGCCGCTTCCCGTCGCGGGGGCGCAGTCCGGCCACGCCTTCAGTGCCGGCGCCGTGCACGAGTCGCGCGAGCGTCGTCTCGACGCGGTCGTCCAGCGTGTGGCCGGTGACGATCATCGTCGCGCCGGTCTCCTCGGCCACGGTCTCGAAGAAGCGGTAACGGAAGTCGCGGGCACGGGCGTGGAGGTTGGGGCCTTCGAGCCCCGAGGCGCGTGCTACGTGCACGTCGTGCCCGGCCCCCGAGGCGAGCCGGGCGACCGCGGCCGCGGTCTCGTCCGAGCCCGGCGCCAGCCCGTGGTCGACGTGGGCGACCTCGAGCTCGAGCCCGAGCGACTCCGACAGACGGCCGAGCACGTCGAGCAGGCAGACCGAGTCCGGCCCCCCCGAGACCCCCACGACCCAGTGGCGCGCCGCGTCGTCCGGGTCTGCCGCGACGATCAGGTCGCGGACGGCGGTGACGACGTCGAAGCCGGGGCCGCCCAGCGCCGGGGGGCCCGGCTCTACGCGACCCGCCTCAGCCACGACTCCGGCTCGCGCAGCTCGGCGAGCGTCGGGAGCTCCTCCGCCGACGACCACAGCCGCGCGACGGCGCCTCCGCCTCCGCGGCGGAAGACCTCCTCGCAGAACCGCTGCCCCACCTCGTACTGACGGAGCTTCATCTCGAGCCCGATGAGGTGGTTGAACGCCCGCTGGACGGGGCCGGGCTGCTGCCGGCGACGCTCGAACGTCGACCTCATCTTCTTGAACGACGGGATCACGCGCTCCCCGACGAGGTCCATCACGAAGTTGCCGTGCCCCTCGACGACGGTCATCAGTGCCTGGAGCTGCTCGAGCGTCGTCCGCTGGTCGGGAGTCGCGAGCAGGAACATCGGGTGGCGCTGGTCGGGCGGGAGCGAACGCGCCCTCACCTCGCGGGCCGCGCCGGCGAGGCGCGTCGCGAGCCCGCGGGCGTCGACGTCGAGCGAGCCCATGTACTGCTCGACGAGGCCGAAGAAGCGGGGGCGCAGCCACGGGACTCCCGCGAACTGGAAGCGGTGGGTCACCTCGTGGAGCGCGACCCAGAGGCTGAACTCGTCGAGGACGAAGTCGTGGCGCCGCGCGGTCTCCGTCATGTTCGGCCCGACGAAGTAGAGCGTGGTGCCCGGCGCGACGGTCGCTCGGCGCGAGCGCCGGGACGGCGTCTCCGGCACGAGCAGGTCGTACTGCCCGAGCACGCGGCGCGAGACGTAGCCGAGCAGCAGCCCGACCTCGGCGGACACGATCCCCCGCTGCGCGAGACGGATTGGCAGGGGGGTCTTCGCCATCCGTTCGGTGATGCGGCTCACGAGCGGGTCGAGCAGCGCCGACATCCCGGCGATGTTGGCCTCGGCCCACGCCGCACGGTCGATGACCGCCCACCGGACCGGGGGCGGGGGCGGGATCCCGCTCGCCGCGCCGACGAGCTCCTCGCTGCGGGGGACGGCGCGCTGGAGGCTCCGCTCGAGGTCGCCGACCAGGTCGACGGCCTCGGTGGGAGGGGTGCCGGCGACACGACGGGCGATGGCCGCCGCGATCCCCGGCTCGATCAGCCGCGCCACTCCGACTCCAGGACGGGCGTGGTTAGGCCGCGCCGCGCTGGCGCGTCACGACGAACCGGTAGTAGGCGCCTGCGATGGCGAGAGCCAGCAGCAGGAGCGCGGCGAGCGACATGCGGGCCATCTGGTACGTCCAGGGGGGGCCGGTCTCTTCCACGGCCTCCTCGGTCTGGTCGGCACCGGAGCCGGTCTCGGCCTCGGGCTCGTCCTGGCCGCCGCCTTCCTGGTCCTCGCCCTCGTCGCCCCCGCTCACGCCGCCTTCGGACTGCTGGTTGCTCTCTTCACCACCGACCTCGCTCTCGCCCTCGCCCTCGCCGATCTCCTGGGCGAACGCGACGTCTGCGAAAGCGGCTTGGGCGAGCGCGGTTGCGCTCAGCAAGAGGACCAGCGCGAGCAGCAGTGACAGGCGTCGTCGCATGTACCGGTTGCCTTTCCAACGTGAGGTCGCGGGAAACGCCTGGAAGGATATACGCCGGTGTAGGGCCGCAAGCGGCGCCCCGGTTGGGAGGAGGGCGCCGCTGCGCCTCGAGGGAGGGACTAGGCGGAGCCGGCGGCCGGCTTGCGGCCGCGCAGACGCGGGACCTTCATGTCCGCGTGGGCCCAGCACTTCTCCCTGCGGTTGTAAGTCGAGAGCCGCGTGTCGCACCCCTGCACGGCGCAGACCCTTCCTTCCGGGAACTTCTGAGAGGCTCGCGGAAGAGCCTGGGGGCGGGAGCCGCGGATGGCGTTCTCTTTAGTACCCATGGTGCTCCTCTCGGGGAGGGCAAACCCGGTCGTCCGGTGTTCTCAGGCGCCGCTGCCAAAAGCCACCAAGCCTGAAACCTGGCACCCTTCCAAGCTCGTACGGCAACTCATCCATTATTCGTAAGAACGCCGCTCGGCGGGTTGGAGTTCCCACGCGAATGAAGAAAGACGCCGGAGACAGGCGCGCTTCGCACCGGAGGCGGCCTCAGCTGCGGTGGCTCGCCTTGCCGCTGCGGTGGGTCGCCCTCCTCGTGCGCGCCCTCGCCGGCCCCCCTACACGTGCGGTACGCGGTACCGCCCGGCGCGTCGCCGACCCGGCCCGCCAGGTCGTCGACCACTTCGTGTCCGAGCGCGTCACCGTGCGGCAGGGCTTCGTCGCCGTCCTCATCGCGAGCCTGACGTCTCTCGTCGCAGGGCTGACGCTCGCCGGCATGA
>DASQDO010000576.1:0-13158 GCA_035634135.1 Actinomycetota bacterium | reverse complement strand
CGACGCGACGCTGCTGATGAGCAGGTACGCGGCCCGGCGCATGGAGGCCGCCGAGCTCGAGTCGTTCATGGCGCGCTTCACGTCCGGGCCGGTCACGGCCCCCACGCCCGTTCCGTACTACCTCGCGCGCACGAGCGAGTTCCCGTACTACGAGGGTCTGTTGTTCGCGTGCGGCGAGTGGGCCTCGCTCGGGTGGGAAGGCGTGGACCGGATGTACTTGCGTCCGCCGGCGTCGAGCGCAGACGTGCTGTTCCCCTTCCGCTATCTGCAGGACCACGCGGTCGAGCTGCCGCGTGCGCCGTCTCCCCCGGGACCCGCGTGGGGGACGACCCGCGTCCGCTCCTTCGGTGCGTTCGACCTCATGGTGCTGCTCGAGAACGCCGACCTCACGAGCGCGGGCGAGACCGTGCCCGGCAGCCACGTCGACGCGGTGCGGGGGTGGGACGGCGGGGTCCTGCACGCCTGGCTGCGAGGCGACCAGGCGACGGTCCACATCGGTCTGGTCGACGCCGGGGTGAAGACGCGCGACGGACGCCGCCGCCGGCTCTGCGGCGTGCTCAGCCGCTGGGTCCCCGAGGCGTTCCCCGGCGCGACGCCGGCGCGGGCACGGCTTCCGAAGGCCGAGGCGTGGAAGTCCGGCGGCGACCTGGTCGTGCTTCGTTGCGCGGGCGCTGCGGTCGAGCTCGCGAAGGGGCCGTCGGGACGGGCCGTCCGGGCCGTGCTGGGCGGCTGAACGCTCCCCCAGAAGGGGGAACTGTGCGGACGGCTTCGGCCAAGGACTTTACGTCGTTTGCCTTGGTTGTTATCTTCCGCCCACTTCGACCGGTTCTCCAACGGAGGTGGGAAATGCGAGTCAAGGCTCTCTTGATGGTGGCAGTGGTCTCCGGCGCGTTCGGCCTGGTCGCCGGTGCGCCCCCGGCGCACGCGTGCACGGCCGAGTTCCCCAGCCTCGCCTGCGTCTACCACGACGTGTGCATGGTCGCGGGGCCGAAGGTCTGCCGCTAGCACCGCAGACGGACGTACCGGCGGGCGCCTTCGGGCGCCCGCTGTCGCGTCGTAGGCACGGGCACGCTCCACCTGTTCTCCGGCCTTCGGTATGCGAAGCGAGCTCTTCGGTAGGTACAGGCCGGGGTTAGTGTCGGTCCTCTCTCGGGTCGCGAGGAGGCCACCGATGCAGGAGAAAGTCCAGAAGTCCGAGCAGGAATGGCGTGAGGAGCTGACGCCGGAGCAGTACGCGATCCTGCGCGGCAAGGGGACGGAAGCGCCGTTCACCGGCAAGTACGTCCACACGAAGGATGACGGCGTGTACCGCTGCGGCGCGTGCGGGGCCGAGCTGTTCAGCTCCGACACCAAGTTCGACTCGGGCAGCGGGTGGCCGAGCTTCACCGAGCCCGCGAACCGCGCGAACGTCGAGCTCCACACGGACACGAGCCACGGGATGGTCCGGACCGAGGTCACTTGCGCCCGTTGCGGGTCGCACCTGGGACACGTGTTCGACGACGGTCCCGGTCCCGAGGGCAAGCGCTACTGCATCAACTCCTGCGCGCTCGACCTCGAGACGCAGTCGCAGGGCTGACGATGCGGACGCGCGGGCTCATGTGGGTGGCGGCCGCTCTCGGCGCCGCCCTCCTCGCGGGATCGATGCCGGCGGCGGCGACGCCCGTCTGCTCGGACGAGCCGCGGGCGGCGTGCGGGGGCCGGATCTTCCCCGAGGCCGAGAACTCCGTCTCGTTCGTCCAGCACGACAACGGCGAGTACGAGGCGGGCATCCTGGCGCTCGCCGAAGAGTTCCCGCGCTTCGTCCGGGTGACGAAGCTCTCGGAGCTGCTCGGCCCGAAGGCCGTGTCCGTCGAAGGGCGCGAGATCTGGCTCGTCGAGATCACCGACTTCGAAGCGCCCGAGCGGAACAAGGTCCCGGTCGCGGTCTCGCTCTCGGTGCACGGCCCCGAGCGAGCGGGGCTCGAGGGCGGCGTGCGCTACATGGAGGACATCGCGCGCTGGGCGGCCGAGCAGCCGTCGCACAAGCTGCGCAACGGTACCGAGCCGGACTCGATCGCGGTGCCGGTGAGCGAAGCGTTGAAGAAGGTCCACCTGTACCTCGCCGACATCAACCCCGACGGGTGGGCGCGCGGTGACGTGGAGAACGGCGGCGTCTTCCAGCGCGGCAACGGCAACGGCGAGGACCTGAACCGCGAGTACCCGACGATGGGGTGGACCGACGTCGGCAACACGCCCGTGTCGGAGCCGGAGACGCGCGCGTGGATCCGTCTGATGAAGCATGTCGACCCACTCGTGTCGGGCGACCTGCACGGCGAGCTCACCTCGGCGAACAACGCCTTCGCCGACATCATGCTCCCGGCGGGGCAGTGGGATCCCGTCGAGCAGGCGCAGGAGGAGCGGCTCGCCCGCCACATGGCCTCGAACATCGAGCGCTACTTCGAGCAGGAGAACATCGACGCGTCCGACGTGACGGGCGAGGAGGGGATGACCCCAGCCGAGTACGCGACGGGATTCGACGTCGTCGGATACGACGCGTCGGGCTTCATGGGCGACTGGTTCACGCAGCAGGGCGCGGTCGACATGGACGTCGAGCACTTCCTCTCGCATCAGGTGCCGAACTCGACATGGGTGCCGGCACTCGAGAAGGCGCACATCGCGTCCGTGCGCGGCGAGATCGAGGCGATGGTCGTCGAGGCGATCGCGACGTCACGGGTCCGCGTGTCGCTGAAGCTCGGCCGCGTGAAGTACCTGGCGAACGGCAAGGTCGTCAAGAGCTCGGACGGGTACGGGGGGCCGAAGCCGCCGAAGAAGGTCGACCCGCTCCCGTACAACGCGAACCGGCTGACGTACTTCCGGGACCTGTCGAAGCACGCGGTCCGTCCGTTGCGGGGCGTATCGGCGGCGCGGCTGGTACGGCGGGGCGTCGGGCGCACGCAGACGTTCGTGATCACCGGTGCGTTCGAGAAGGCGTTCAAGAAGATGCCGCGGCCGAAGAAGGCGCGCCGTGCGGCGACGCAGTCGGTCAAGCGCTTCGTGCGCCGGGGCGGGAACCTGGTGCTGACGGACAGCGCGCTGAAGCTGCTGCCGAAGCTCGGCATCGTGGGGCGTAGCGAGGTGCAGCGGCGCGTGTACACGGCGGGGCACGTCAACCCGACGGCGTGGGACGACCCGTACCTGCGGAAGGTCCACCACACCGCTAGCCAGACGTACTACGAGGTCCCTCTGGGCTACTCGCTGGCCGACGACACGTCGCCGCACTGGATCGTGATGCAGGGGGCGTGGGAGGAAGCCGGGGGCAAGAGCATTGCGTACGTCGAGGACGAGGCGGAGATCGGGCTGGGCCGGATCAAGGTCGGCAAGGGCACGGTAGGGATCTTCGGTGCGATCCTCCCGGACCCGACCGAGAAGTACGACCACTTCTACGGCCTGGCGGACTACGCGGTGTCGGTAGCCGGGGGCCAGATCCTGAACAACATGATGGCCTACCGCCGCTAGGGCATCCAGGAGGCGGCGACGATGGCGTCCGCCCGGGCCAGCTCCGCAACGGTGATCGGCACGAAGTAGCTCCGCGGGAGCGGGACTTCCCTCCTGTCCTCCATAGCCCGGTCGATCAGGCCCTCCGCCAGGACGCGAGGCACGTCGACGACCATCCAATCGACGAAACGGTCGTCGTCGGACCAGGCATACAGGTACCAGTCGACGTGGCCCTTGGCGAGCTTCATCACTTCTGACCACGAGCCGCGCAGCGAAGTCCCGAGCGTCAACTCCCGTAGCCCCCCGCACGAGGTGACATGCCGGACGCGGCAGGCGACGTTCCTCTCACGCATCGCGACCTCGTAGTCGATCGCGTCTTGGGTGTCCCGCTCGAAAGAGCTGGTGTCCACCTCAAGGTGCCGGGCCGCGACTTGGCGAAGCACTTTCTGTATCTCTGCCCTGTGGCCGTCGGCCCAGGCTTTGTTTCGTTCGAAGTCGTTCATGCCCCCTTGTTCGTCAGGGGCGTTGTAACTACTCAAATTACAATTCGCTACTCCGGTTGCCGGTCCAGGGTCGCCCGCAGGTGGGGCTGTAAAGCGTGATCCCCGAAGGCCATCTCTACGTCGTACGTCAGCTGGTCGCCGGCCACCTCGATCGTCCGGGCTACCGCTTCCACGGTCTTCGCCGAGGGGGCCGAGGCCAGGCTCTCGCTCCGCAGCGTCACCTTCTCGCCTACGACGGTCCCCGTCAGGATCTCCGTGATCCCGAACGCGTGGCTCAGCATCACCTCGACGCCCTCGCCCGCTACCCGCCAGAAGCCCATCTCCGAATGCATCGGCGCCCCGGAGCCGAGCGCCCAGGTCCGCTGCGTGTACGCGAGAACCGGCCTCCCGTAGTGCCAGAAGCGCGTCTCCTCGCCGTACTCGAAGTCGTCGATCCCGGGGTAGTGCCCGGCCCCCCTGCCGTGCCAAGTCCCGAGCAGGAAACCCAGGGGCCGGAGCGCGTCGTGCAGCGGCGGCGTGTCCACGCCCGGACTCTAGCGACCGGTGAGGAAAAAAGGACGCTATGCGTCCAGTTTTCCTCAGTGGTGGGGCGGGACGCCGGCCGCTAGGGCGCGACCCGCTGCAGGCGCGGCCTCAGCAGACGGAAGGCCACGTACGCCAGCAGCGCGAACCCGAGCAGCGGGAGCAGGAACCCGGCCCCCACGATCGCCCCCGACACGACCGCGACGAACGTGTCCTTCGCCTTGTCCCACGCCTTCTCGAACGGACCCGCCCCTGCCGCCACGGCACCGGCCTCGCGCACCGAGACCGAAATGGTGCTGAGGTCGGTGCGGTCGGACAGGTAGCGCAGGCGGCCACGCAGCCGCTCGATCTCGAGCTGCACGTCCTCCAGCTCGCGCTGCACTCGGATCGTGTCGGCGATCGACGTCGAGCGGTCGTAGAGGCGGAACAGGACCTCTTCCTGTGCGGTCGCGTTGCGCAGCCGCGCCTCGAGATCGACGAACTCCTGCGAGACGTCCTGGCCGTCGACGTTCTCCCTCGTCACGGTCCCGAGCTCCTCCAGCGCGGACAGAGTCTCCTCGAACTCGCCCGCCGGGACACGGATCGCGAAGTCGCCGCGCTGGCGCTCGACGCCCTCGACCGACGTCGACAGCAGGAACCCCCCGGCCGCCTCGGCGATGACACGGCCCTCGCGCAGCACGCTCCCGAGCCGTCCGTCGTCGACCTCGAGCTCCAGGGTCGCGGTCTTGATCACACGGTCGGGCTCGGCCGAGGTCAGGTAGGCGTCCTGCGTGGCCGTGTCGGAGTCCCCGACCGCCAGCCCGTCACCCCCGCCGCCCTCGGACCCGCGCTCCGCTACCTGCGCTGCCGCGACGTCCGCGCCGCCGCTGCCGGCGTCGCCTTCGTCGGACGAGCACGCCCCCGCGACCACCGCGACGAGGACTATCGCCACCGCCAACACCTTCTTGTCCATCCCGGCACCTCTCTTTCGCCTATGGCGCGTTGGACGGCGCCACGGCCCGCGGAAGTTCCCGGGAACACAGCCCGGCACCCGCGCCGTCCAAGCCCTCGCAACCGGACGAGAGAGGGGAGAGGGACATGCGGCGGTGGACGACCTTTCTGATCGCAGTGGCCGCGTCGATGGCGATGGCGGCGCCGGCGCTCGCGTGCGGAGGGCTCGTCGCACCGAACGGCACGGTCAACCTCGTTCGCACGACGACGTTCGCCGGCTACCACGACGGCGTCGAGCACTACGTCACGTCGTTCGAGTACGCGGGCGGCGGAGGCAAGTTCGGCTCGATCATCCCTCTGCCGGGCATCCCGTCGGACGTGGTGCGCGGGGGTGACTGGACGCTCCAGCGCCTCGTGGAGGAGGTGCAGCCTCCCGTAGCGCGCCGCGGTCTCGTCGCCTTCGCCGGTGCGAGCGCCGATTCGGCAGAGGTCGTCCTCGAGACCCGCATCGACGCCCTGGACATCACGGTCTTGAAGGGCGGAGCGGACGAGGTCGGCAAGTGGGCGCTCGACAACGGCTTCGCCCTGCCCCCGGACGCGCCGGAGGTCCTCGAGTTCTACGCCCGCCGCAGCCCGATCTTCATGGCCGCGCGCTTCGACGCCGCGGAGGCGGAGCGACTCGGTCAGGGCATCGGCGACGGCACTCCGATCCACCTCAGCATCCCGACGCAGAACCCGTGGGTGCCGCTGCGGATCCTCTCGCTCGGCCGCCAGGCGTCCGAGACCGTCGAGGCCGACGTCTTCCTGCTCACCGACGCGCGGCCCGCGCTGCTGCCCCTTCCCGGCACGACGATGGACCTCGCGGCGAGCGAGCCCGCGTCGAAGGACCTGCTCGCCGACCTGCGCTCCGACAAGGGGATGGAATGGATCCCCGAGGACGACATGTGGCTGAGCTATCTGAAGATCGACACCGCGGCGGGCGCGCTCGACCACGACCTCGCGATCGACCCGACCGGTCTCGGCACTCCGTCGAAGGTCGCGGCGGGACTGGTGCTCCCCGAGGAGATCGTCGAGGCCGCGGCACGCACGCCGTTGTGGGCGTGGGCTCTCGCGGCCGCGCTCGTAGTCCTCACTCTGGCGTTCGGGAACAGGATCGTGATGTCGTCGCGCTGAGGCACCGCTCCGGTCTCTATGCTCTGACGAGTCGCAGGGACCGGGGGAGGGGCCACGCTCACAGAACAAGAGCTCGTCTTGCGTATCGTGCTCGCGGCCGCGCTCGGTGGCCTGATCGGGTTCGAGCGCGAGCTCTCCGACCAGCCGGCGGGCTTCAGGACGCACATGCTCGTGTCGCTCGGGGCGGCGCTGTTCACTATGGCCGGCGCGTACGGAGTCGAGTCGTTCTTCGACGACACGCCCGGCCGCATCCGCTTCGACCCCACGCGCATCGCCGCGCAGGTCGTGACCGGGATCGGTTTCCTGGGGGCCGGGGCGATCATCCAGCAAGGTTTCAGCGTGCGCGGGCTGACGACCGCGGCGTCGCTATGGGTGACGGCGGCGGTCGGGCTGAGCATCGGGCTCGGCTACTACTGGGGGGCCGCTATCACCTCGGTCTTCACCGTCGTCGCGCTGTATCTCCTGAAGCGAGCGCGCGGCCTGCTGTTCGGGCGGCTCAAGCGGGGTGAGGTGCGCGTCGTCGTCCGCATGGGCGACAACCTCCGGCTCGCGCAGCTCGTAGACGTGCTCGAGATGCGCGGCTCCCGCGTCGACTCGATCAAGTTCGCCGACGACGAGGACGAGAGCAAACAGCTCGTGGCGAAGCTCACGCTCGCGCCGGACGTGGCCGCAGAAGAGGTGGTCGAGCGCGCCTCGGGCGTGCCGGGAGTGCGCGCGGTCGACTGGGTTCGCTAGGCGAGCGGGACGACCATCGTGAACGTCGACCCGGCCCCCGGCGAGCTGACGGCGACGAGCGATCCGCCCGACGCCTCCAGCACCCGGCGCGCGATGTAGATAGAGAGCCCGAGGCCGCCGACCCGGCGCGTCGACGACGAGTCGCCTTGCTCGAAGGGTTGCGTCAGGAGCCGGTCGAGGAGCGCGGCCGCGATGCCGGGGCCCTCGTCGGCGATCTCGAGCCTGGCGCAGTCACCCGCCGCGGTGACAGTGACCCGCACCCGTCCGCCCGTGTGCTCCAGCGCGTTCTCGACGAGAGCGAGGGCGGCCTCCACGATCCTGCCCCGGTCGCCCGCCACCTCGACGTCACCGGAGCCGTCGAACGCGACTTCGCGTCCGGGGAAGGAACGCGCGAGGGACGCGACGACGGCACGCCCGACCTCCGTCAGCGAGAAGCGGTCCGCGGCGAGGCCGAGGCCTCCGCCCTGGATGCCCGACACCGTGAGGATCTGGTCGACGAGGTGCGTCAGGCGATCGCACTGGCGATCGATCTTGTCGAGGAGCTCGAGCTTCGTCGGGTCGTCGAGCTGGGCCCAGCCGCCCTGCAACGTCCGCACGCCTCCCATGATCCCGGTCAGCGGAGTGCGGAGCTCGTGCGAGACGACCGAGACGAACTCGCTCTTCATCCGGTCGAGCTCCTCCAGCGCGTCGGCGCGCTCCTGCTCGGACCGGTACAGCGCGGCGACGTCGTCCATGACGCCGCGCGTCACCTCCTTGTCGAGCGCGCCCTGCCCGATCGCGACCGCCTGCAGCGAGTTCAAGAGCTCCTCGGCCGAGCCGCCCTTGAGGAGGTAGCCCGACGCGCCCGCCTTGATCGACGCGGACACGAGCGACATGTCGCCGAACGCCGTCAGCGCCAGCACCTTCACGTCCGGATGGCGCTGCTTGATCGCGCGGGTCGCCTCGACGCCGTTCATCACCGGCATGTTCACGTCCATGAGGACGACGTCGGGCTCGTGCGCGTCGACCGCGGCCACGGCCTCCCGGCCGTTCGCCCCTTCTCCGACCACTTGGTACCCCGGCCGGAGCTCGAGCAGCTGGCGGAGGCTCGCCCGGATCGGAGCGTGGTCGTCGACGAGGAGCACCTTCACGAACGTTCTTCGGTTCCCCAACCGGGGCGATTCACCCGTCGCGGGAACTCTGTTCCAATCCTCTTGTTGGAACACTTGCCCGGCCCGAAGGGCCGGACGGCAGAGGCGAGAGGAGGTGAGCGCCCGAATGGACGAGGTGCGGTTGACGTCGTACTCGCACGGCGGAGGCTGAGCGTGCAAGCTCGGCACGGCCGAGCTGGCGCAGGTTCTGCGTCACGTCAGGAACACCCATAGCGACCCGGCCCTCCTCGTCGGCCTCGACGCGCCGGACGACGCCGCGGTCTACCGGATCTCGGACGAGGTCGCGCTGGTCCAGACGGCCGACTTCTTCACGCCGGTGGTCGACGACCCCTACGACTGGGGGCGGATCGCCGCGGCCAACGCGCTCTCCGACGTCTACGCGATGGGCGGCCGCCCCGTCACGGCCCTCAACCTCGTGGGGTGGCCGCGCGCGCTCGACTTCGCCCTGCTCGGGCGGGTCCTCGAAGGTGGTGCGGCCGTCTGCGCGGAGGCGGGGGCGTCCGTGGTCGGCGGTCACTCGGTCGACGATCCCGAGCCGAAGTTCGGCCTTTCCGTCACCGGGCTCGTCCACCCCGACCGGGTCGTGCGCAACGGTGACGGCCGGGCCGGCGACGCGCTCGTGCTGACGAAGCCGCTCGGCATGGGGATCGTGTCCAGCGGGATCAAGGAGGGCAAGACGAGCGCGGCCACCGCCGAACGCGCCGTCGAGGTGATGGCGACCCTGAACCGGGCCGCCTCGGAGGCGATGGTCGAGGCGGGAGCGTCGGCGGCGACGGACGTCACGGGGTTCGGCCTCGCCGGCCACCTGCTCGAGATGCTCGGCTCGTCCCTCGACGCAGAGCTCGACTTCGACGCGATCCCCGTCCTGGAGGAGGCGTTCGAGCTCGCCCGTGCCGGGGTGCTGCCGGGCGGGAGCCGCAGGAACGCGGAGGCCGCGGGCCCGTTCGTGGACGCGTCCGGGCTGGACGAGGCGCAGCGCGCGGTGCTGTTCGACGCGCAGACGTCGGGAGGGCTGTTGATCGCGGTGGACGAACCGGGGCGGCTCCTGGCCGCGCTGGAGGCGCGCGGGGCCGACGGGGCCGTGGTAGGACGCCTGACCGACGGAGACGGGCACATCAGGGTGGACGCGTGAACAAGCCGGACCTGCAGATGACGAGGGCGCTCGCGGACGACATGATCGAGCACTGCCGCGCGGGTGTCCCGAACGAGGCCTGCGGGATCCTCGGCGCGAAGGACGGCGAGATCGTCAAGGTGTTCCGCATGACGAACGCGTCCGGCAGCCCGGTGCGGTACTCGCTGGACCCGAAGGAGCAGTTCGCCGTCTACAACACCCTCGACAAGGAGGGCTGGGACCTCGGCGGCGTGTTCCACTCGCACACCCACACGGAGGCGTATCCGTCGCCTACCGACGTCCGGCTGGCGAGCGAGGACGTGCCGTACGTGATCGTCTCGCTGGCCGAGGACCCCCCGTCAGTGCGAGCTTTCCGGATCGAGAAGGCATCCTGGACCGACACCGAGGGGGAGATCGAGGAAATGCCCGTGGTGATCGTCGGTTGAGCGATCAGTAGTCGACCCACACGTGCGTCGCTCCGTGGCCGGTCGGCACCTCGGGTGAATACACGTACGAACCGAATGTCCAGCTGCCGCTGGGGAGCGTCCGGACGTGCGTCCCCGACGCGTAGCCCGGGCCTCCGGGTGGCAGCTGAAGGCGCTGACTCGTCCCGGCTTCCGACGCGCCGGTTCGGCTGCAGGCGGGACTGAAGGACCACGTCGGCGACGGGGGGCCCTCGTAGAGGCAATACCCCCGAAGCGTGGCGAGCGAATGGTCCGTCTCCCACCAGTCCACAGCAACGAGCAGCCCGTTCTCGCGGACGTCTCGTGTCGTCGACGCGGTTGCCACGCCGGGTCCCTCTGCAGGCGGCGCGTCGGCGGCGTCGATGATGTTCACGGACGCGCGGGTTTGCGGACGGAGAACACGCGACCCCGTCAGCCCGTCCAGACTGAGGACCACCTTCACGGGAGTGGAGTCGGCGATGAGGATCACGCGATAAGTCCCGGCCGGCAGCCTCGCTTCGCTCTTATGCGGCACGCCCGACGCGTTGAAGATGCGTGGCAGAGGCTCGCCCTGACATGCTGCTCCGGAGCACATCCGCGCGGTCCCGGCGAGCAAGGTCACCTTGTCTCGCCCCGGCTGATCGCGCACGAAAACCAGCCCGGCGAAACGACCGACTCCCTCCACGCGTACCCCATCACTCGCGTCGACCGAGGCGGTGCGGGGCAACGTCACCGTCATCGATCCGGCCTCGTTCCCGACGAAGGTGTTGACACCACGAAGCTGCGTGGAGGCATCTCCCGCGGTAGCCGCCGAAACGGGCGTGCCGGCCACGACCGCCAGCCCGAGGAGCGAAAGGAATCCGGCGCAAACCAAGCGGCGCCCTGCCGCACGCACCACGATCGGGACAGCCAAGTTTCGTTTACCCCCTAGGCCGGGACCTTCTGCACTTCGGATTTGGACCTGCACGTGATAATTCGCTTACTGATCTGCGAACACCTTGCCGGAACGGCGTCCCATTTCTTGCCCCTGCGCAGCTCGAAAACGGCTGTGGCGTGGGCCTGCCAGCCACCGTTGCAGGGGTCACAGTGATGCGACCCGGAGGCGACGGCCATCTTGCATGCGCTGTCGCCGCCACCGGAGCACCCGCCCGCATCCGAGTCGGACTCCTCGCCGTTGGCGTGGTTGTGGATCCAAACTGCGACCGACATGCTGGCCATTCGTATCTCGCAGGTTGCGGTGACGCCATAGAAGAAGTCGCCGAAAACGACGCCTTCGGAGTCCTTGAAGCCTTCGAACGCGGCGTGCGGTGACGGCAAAGTGCAAGTGCCGGCACCTACGTCGACTGCGTCCGTCGCGTCCACGGGGGGTTCCTCGAGATCGGGCCCGGCGACGGCTACCACGGGGGCCTCGGGAACCGCAACGCCGCTGACCGGCAACAGGGGCAGGGGGTGGCATGGCTGGATCCCCGGAGCACAAGTGCGCGGCAAGATGGGCTCGCAAGACGCATCAGCGTTGCACTCCGGGAGATTCTCGTTCAGGCACACGGGCGGGTCGTCGTCGTCGCCGTTGCACGTGAGCTCCGGCGGATCTTCGATCCATCCGTCGAGGCAGACCGGCGGGTCGTCGTCGTCCCCGTTGCACGTGAGCTCCGGCGGATCACTGATAACCCCACCGAGGACGTCGCTGCAGCTTTGGCCCGCCGCGATCTCGCATGGATCCTGGGGCTCGGTCTCTTCTCCCGCCGATCCATTCGTCGTCTCGTCCGCGTCGCCCGAAGATGGAGGCGGCGTCCCTTCTGGGACCTCGGTCGTCGGAGATGGGGCCGGCGCAGGGGTGGGGGTGGCGGCAGCTGTGACGGACTCGAGGAACGTGCCGGATGGGTGCGTCAACGGATTGCTTCGCGTCAGTCCGATGAGCCTGTGAGCGTCCAGGTCGACGCCCGAGTACGTCAACGCCTCTTCGTTGGCAGTTCCTCTTTCGAAGACGGCCTCCCCGCCGTGGGTCGAGAAGACGCCGGCGTCTTCGACCGCGATCGACGTGGCGTCCGCCGAGACGTCTTCCGTGACAACGCTGCCGATAGGTTGCGCGATCGACGGCACGTTCAGGCTTACGACGACACCGCAGGTTAGAAGTAGCGCGCCGAGAATGCGAGAAGTCTTCAGGCCCACCGCCCAGCTCCTTTCCCAAATCCCCACGATTTGGTTGCTCTGCCAGTATGGGAGGGTCCGAAATAACTAGTCAAGCAAGAACAGTGCGCGCAGCCGGAAACGTCACGCATGTGCCACGCTGAGTCACGTCGAATAGCATCGCCGCTCTGGCGGCTCCGAAGGAGGTCGGTCGTGCCCGTATCTGTCCGCATTCCTACGGTCTTCCGCAAGTTCACCGGCAACGAGAGCGTCGTCGAGGTCGAGCCCGGCACCATCGCCGGGATCGTCGACCAGCTCGAGGGCCGCTATCCCGGCCTCAAGTCCCAGCTCCTCACCGACGGCGGCGAGCTCCACCGCTTCGTCAACGTCTACGTGAACGACGAAGACGCGCGCTACCTCGACAAGCTCGACACGAACGTGTCCGAGGGCGACACCGTCTCGCTCCTGCCGTCCGTAGCAGGCGGCGCCGGACCGGCCTCGGGCGGGCCGCCGAGCTCAATCGGGTGAAGTACGGGTCGATCCTCGACGCGATCGGTAACACGCCGCTCGTCGAGGTCCCGCGGCTCAGCCCCTCCGAGGACGTCCGCCTCTGGGTGAAGCTCGAGGGCCAGAACCCGACGGGATCGGCGAAGGACCGCATCGCGCTCGCGCTCGTCGAGGCCGGTGAGGCGTCGGGCGAGATGACCCCCGACAAGACCCTGCTCGAACCGACCTCCGGCAACACCGGGATTGCGCTCGCGATGGTGTGCGCTACGAAGGGCTATCGGTTCACCGCCGTGATGCCCGACAACGCGAGCGCGGAGCGCGTTCAGATGCTGCGCGCGTTCGGCGCCGACATCATCTTCTCGCCGGGCGAGAAGGGGAGCAACGGCGCGGTCGCGATGGCGCAGGAGATCGCCGGGTCGTCGGAGGGCCGGGAGAAGTACTACATGCCGTTCCAGTACGGGAACCAGGCGAACGCCGACGCG
>DASQDO010000575.1:0-2736 GCA_035634135.1 Actinomycetota bacterium | reverse complement strand
ACCGGCCGGAGGTCCGCGGTCGCCGGCTGAGCGAGAACGACGTCGAGCGCATCCTGAAGGAGTCCACGGACGAGGCCGAGCGCCGTAGTGCTTGGGAGGCGTCGAAGGAGATCGGCGGCGTCGTCGCCGGTCGCATCCGGGAGCTCGCACGGTTGCGCAACCAGGTCGCGCGCGACCTCGGCTTCGCCGACTACTACCGGATGTCGCTGAGCCTCCAGGAGCTCCCGGAGGTGTGGCTCTTCGACCTCCTCGACGAGCTCGACGAGCTGAGCGCCGGGCCGTTCGCAGCATGGAAGCAGCGACTCGACGCCGAGCTGCGGACGCGGTTCGGCGTCGAGCAGCTCATGCCGTGGCACTACGCGGACCCGTTCTTCCAGTCTCTGCCCCCCGCGGGCCGCGTGAGCCTCGACGACGTCCTCGCAGACAAGTCGGCGGGCGCGCTCTCGATCGAGACCTTCGCTGCGTGGGGGATCGACATCGCGAACGTGATGGAGGCCAGCGACCTCTACCCGCGCGAACGGAAATGCCAGCACGCGTTCTGCCTCGACGTCGACCGCTCGGGGCGTGACGTCCGGATCCTCGCGAACGTGGTGCCGGGCGAACGCTGGGTCGAGGTCATGCTGCACGAGTCCGGCCACGCGGCCTACGACGTGTGCATCGACCCGAAGCTCCCGTACCTGGTCCACCGGCCCGCGCACATCTTCGTGACCGAGGCCGCGGCGATCCTGTCGGGTCGGCTCGTGCGCGACCCGGAGTGGCTCGTGCGCATCGCGGGCGTCGACCGGAGCCGGGTCGAGGAGCTAGCGCCGCGTCTGCGCGAGGCGACCGCGGCCCAGATGCTCCTGTTCGCTCGCTGGGGTCTCGTGATGGCACACTTCGAGCGCGAGCTGTACTCGGACCCCGAGGCGGATCTCGACGCGCGCTGGTGGGACCTCGTCGAGCGGTTCCAGCTGCTCGAGAGACCGCCGGGCCGGTCGGCCCCCGACTGGGCGGCGAAGATCCACGTCGCCGTCGCGCCGGTCTACTACCAGAACTACCTGCTCGGCGAGATGCTCGCGTCGCAGCTCCGCGCGACGTGCGAGGAGCGGTTCGGGGGCCTGGTCGGCGTGCGCGACGCGGGGACGTTCCTCGTCGACGAGGTGTTCCGTCCCGGCGCGTTGCTGCGGTGGGACGACCTCGTCGAGAAGGCGACCGGCGGGCCGCTGAGCGCCCGCGCCTTCGCCGCCGACGCCTCGGCCTAGGCCCTCTTCAGGTTCACGCGCTTCGGCGGGTCGGCCGTGAGGTCGAACGCGTAGGCCTCCTTCAGGTCCTCCTTGGCGCTGTTCGTCCACACGAGCAGTCGCTCGCCGTCGGTGCGGATCTTGACGAGGCCGATCGCCGTCCGTTCGAACGCGAAGAACGAATCCGCCTCGGCACCGCCTTTCGGGATCGCCGGGCCGACCTTCTCGAAGAACGCCGCGAGCTCGGTCACGAAGATGATCGGCTCGGGCACGCCGGGGCGCGACCAGCGCCCGAGCGCCCCCATCAGCGTCGCGCGCGGGTGGACGTACTCCTTGCTCGATTCCTCGTCGCCGGACGAGACGACCGAGACGACCGGCGCGACCGCCTCGAGGAATCCCGGCGAGAAGTCGGCCGACCCGTGGTGCGGAGCCTTCAGCACCTCGGACGTCAGGTCGACTTTCCCGTCGCGGTGCCGGCCGACGAGCTCTTCCTCGGCCTGCGCGTTCAGGTCGCCGGCGAACAGGAAGCGCGCCTTGCCGAACTTCAGCTGCAGGATCACCGAGTGGCCGTTGATCGTGTGCGACGCGGACTTACCGACGAAGTGCGACGGCCGCACGGGCTGGCTGCGCAGCTCCTGGTCGTCGCGCGGCGTGCCCAGGAAGCGGAGGCCGGGGCCGCCGGGGGTGTCTTCGACGAGGGGGCCGAGCACCGACACCTCGACGCCGTCGTCCGCGAGGAACGCGAGCTCGTCGTCGTCGCCGGCCGCGAGTCGCTTGATCTCGACCGGCCCCCGCTCGGAGTACGTCCGAAGCACCTTCTTCCACAGCTTGAACGGGCCGTTCATCTCCTCGTCGGGAACCTGCAAGAGGTCGTCGTGGAGGTCGGTGACGAACGTGACGCCGTCGTGCTCGGTCGTCGGCCCGAGCATCTCGGCTTCGGGGAGGCTCGACGGCCGCTTGACGAGCCCGTTGTGGAAGACCCTGCGCGGGTGGATGAAGATCCCGTTGTCGAGGCTCTCCGACTCGAGGATCTCGGGCAGGCCCTCGAAGTGGTCCGCGTCGCCGTGCGTCACGACGATGGCGTCGATCTCCTTCGGCTTCGTCAGCTCGGTGTCCCGGAACCTCGTCGCGAGGTAGCGCGCGAACAGCTGGCTCTCGCCTCCGTCGACGAGCACGACCTTGCCCGACGGCGACTCGACGATCGCGGCGTCGCCCTGCTGGACGTCGACGAACTCGACCGTGAGGAGCCGGCTGTCCTCGGGCGCGACTACGAGGTCCTTTCCTTTCAGGCGGCTGGAGCGCGGGGGCCTGATGAAGCCGTCCACGCGCCTCCACTGGCCGCTCTCGTTGCGGACGGTGACACCGATCCGCACGTGGTCGTCGGCGATCTCGCGGACGAACAGCTCGGCCCCCCACGCGATCGTCTTGAGGTACCGGAACCGCTCGCCGTCTCGCGTGTAGATCTTGGCGAGGTCGACGTTCAGCACGTGAGAGGGCGGCATCGCCCTCTACTTTT
>DASQDO010000574.1:0-5363 GCA_035634135.1 Actinomycetota bacterium | reverse complement strand
CTCGGGAGCGATCACGAGCCTTCTGCTCGACCGCGACTTCAACGTCCTCGAGAGCTCGTACAACGCGGGAGGCATGGTCTCGAACTGCTCCGGCAGCGGCACCCCATGGGGCACGGTGCTGACGGGCGAGGAGTCGACCGCGACGCTCGACGCGGACCACGGCTTCATCTGGGAGGTCGATCCCCACGACCACACGAAGGTCCGACTCGACGCTTGCGGACGTTTCGACCACGAGACTGCGGTGGTCGACGCCGAGACCGGGTTCGTCTACCTGACCGAGGACGCAGGGGAAGGGCTTCTCTACCGGATGCGTCCACGCAAGAGGCGAGACTTGAGCAAGGGAATCCTCGAGGCGTTCGCCGGGAAAGGCCGGTGGGTGAGGATCCGCGACCCACTGGGCGTCGAGGGCGAGTCGCCGGCGACGCAGGGAGCACGAGCAGGAGCCGTCGTGTTCCAACGCCTCGAGGGAGGCAGCTTCGACGGCCGGTACTTCTACTTCACGGAGACACAGGACGAGACCGCCTGCGGGAAGGTGTGGCGGCTCCACGTCGACCGCGGCCGTCTAGAGCTCTTCGCCGAAGGAGACGCCGGCGGAGGAATGTGCATGCCGGACAACCTGGTGTTCGACGCGGCGCGCAACATGTACGTGACCGAGGACAAGCCGACGCCGGACCCGTCGGATCCGAACCGGATCCAGTTCATCGACCGCGCGACTGGTGACGTCTCCGTCTTCGGCGAGGTCACCACGCCGGGAGACGAGGCAACGGGGCCGGCGTTCGTCCCCGGCGGCCGCGCGATGTTCCTGAACCTCCAGCGGAGCGGCAACGGTGGCCTGACCTTGGTGATCGAGGGCCCGTTCCCCCGCCGCCGCAGCCGGCAGCGGGCCGTCGCGGCGATGCCTCCGCAGGCGCGGCCCGAAGAGTCGCGGTTCCTGAGCGAGCATGGAGCGGACCTTCCGAGCCTCGCAACGCTGCCGCTGGCGGCCGCCGCTGCCGCCGTGAACCTTCGCCGCCGCGGTCGCTTCGTCGAGGGCCTGCCCCGGGACCTGGATCAGGCCGCGCAGGAGCTGGGCGAGCCCGGGTTCAAGGCGAACCCGAAAAGGACTTGACGGACCAGTCGCGGGTCCCTCGCCTGCGTACGCGCTATCCCGCGGGCACGAGCTCCGCCAGGAGCTCTCGGACCCGGCGGTCGATCTCCTCGCGGATGGGCCTGACCTCGTCGATCGGCTTGTTCGCGGGATCCGGCAGCTCCCAGTCGAGGTAGCGCTTGCCGGGATAGACGGGACAGGCGTCGCCGCACCCCATCGTGATGACGACGTCGGCGGCCCGGACCACCTCGTCCGTCAGCGGCTTCGGGAACTCACCGGTCATGTCGATGCCGATCTCGGCCATGGCTTCCCGCACGCCTGCGTGGATCTCGTTCGCCGGAGTAGAGCCGGCGGAGCGGACGTGGACCCTCCCCTGGCCTGCGCGGTCCAGGAGGGCCGCTGCCATCTGAGAGCGGCCCGCGTTGTGGACGCATACGAAGAGGACCTCGGGCACCTCTTTCAAGATCGTTCCTTCCGCTTGCGCCACGGCCTCGAGCCGCTCCTTTGCGAAGCGGTGGATGAACAACGGGACGAATGCTTGGACCCTCGCGCCGGACAACGCCTCGAACGACTCCGCGACGAACCGCTTCACCGTCTCCGGCGTGAATATCCCCGTGAACTCCTCGGCCAGCTGCCGGCATACGCCGGCCACCATCTCGTCCCGCGGACCGAGCTCATCGAGATTCCTCACGCATCTTCCTCCCTCATGTCCCCGCGCTGCTCGGGCGTCGCGGCGCGACGCGCGGAGAGGCTACGAGTGGGCCGTGAAGACACCACGTCGCTCGCATGAACGTCTCGTGAATCAGCGGGAGGAACGCGGCTCTTCGACGAGGGTCGCGCTGCACGACGGAGTCCCACCCGATAGCTGCATCTCGCCGTCATCCCCACCTAACTTCCCGTTCACCTTCGCTCTCTAGGTTCGCCCTCGGTGAATGCGACTACGTCCCTCGTCGAGGGAGAGAAAGGAGCTCGATGAAACACACGAAGACTCTGGCGGTGGTAGTGGGAGCTGCCGCTTTGATCGGAACCGGTTCGGCCGCGGCGACTCCGAACGGAGGCTGGGCCCGCGACACCCGAGCCGGCTACACGCCATTCGAGGACTTCCAGCCGGTGCCGGCCTCGGCGCCGTGCCCGGGCGAGCCGACTGGCTACGAGGCGAAGCCGTTCGTGCTGCCCGGTGGCTACGAGCAGCAGGTGATCCTCGAGGAGCTCGTCCCGCCCCCGGCGGGATCCGGCACCGGCACCGTCCCCTACGACCTGTGGGACATGAACACGCAGAACGAGACGGGGACGGACGCAGGCCGGTACGTCTATCGGACGCACGAGACCGGCAACAACGGCGCGGTCACGTTCCTCGACCTCCAGACGGGCGAGACCGGAGTGATCGCGGAGCGGGCCGACTTCGAGCGCCTTGACGGGCTCGCGTGGACGCCGTGGAACACGCTGCTCGCCGCAGAAGAGGTGATCGTCGCAGCACACAAGGACCCGACCGTCCCGCAGGCTCAGGGCGGGCTCGTGTACGAGCTCTTCCTGGATCCCTCCGACCCCACGAGGCTGGCCCCGTGGCGCGAGCCGATCACCGCGCCGCAGGACGGAACGCAGGACTACGCGAAGGACGGCATCCGCGCTCGTCCGGCGGTGGGCGCCAGATCGCACGAGGGACTGCGGTTCGACCGCAAGCTCAACCTCTACGGCATCGCCGAGAGTCGCGGCGTCCAGGCGAGTCGCTCCGGCGGGATCTTCCGCTTCGAGCCCGACGACAAGCAGAACCCTCTCGCGACGGGGCAGCTGTACGCGCTGCAGACCCAGAACCGCCACGACGGAGAAGGACGATGGATTCCGCTCGACCGTGAGGCGTCGCAGGTCGACTCGGACACCCACGCGGAGCAGCGCGGGGCCAACGAGTACGAGCGTCCGGAGGACGTCGAGACCGACACGAGCACGGGTCGCGACGTGAACGGCAACGGCGACACGCTCTACGTCGCGATCACCGGCACCGACGAGGTGCTGGCGATCGACCTCCACAACCAGAACCGCCCGTTCGCCTACCACTACGTCTACGACGCGTCGAAGCCCCACACGAACACCACGGGGGATCCGAACGTCGCAGCCGACTTCGACGCGCCGGACAACCTCGCGCTCGACGCAGAGGGCAACCTCGCCATCACCGAGGACCCGGGTAGTGACGTCGCCGGGGGCAAGAAGGCCGGCGACGACATCTGGATCGCCGCGCCCCCGCAGGGGCCGGGGAATCCGAACGCTCCCGGGCAGCAGGGCCGGCGACGTGAAGAGGCGCGGACGGTGCAGCGGTTCGCGAGCCTCAAGGACTGTGACGCGGAGCCGTCCGGCGTCTACTTCCTGATGGAGGGGACGCAGGACTACGTCGAGCAGTGGGACCCCGCTCTCGCGGACTACGTCCACGACGAGACGTTGCTGGTGCACCGGATGCACTCGGGGCAGTTCGGCCCCGAAGATCAGCTCGTCGCGATCACGCCGGACGAGATCGACGAGGACGACGAGAAGTCCAAGCGAAACAAGTAGGTCGCCTCGTTCGTTCGGCGAAGTCAAAGTGGGGGGCCGGGAAACCGGCCCCCCACTTTCCTTCACGCTCTTGCTTGAAGCGACAAGAGGACGAGATCAAAATCGATCTGTATGGGCGTCAGGAACTATCTGATCGAAGGCCTGTCGGGGACCGGTAAGACCACGGTCTGCAACGAGCTGCAGAGACGCGGATATCACGCTGTACACGGCGACAGGGAGCTCCGGGCCCACCCCAGAACGGATGGAGTCACGGAAAACCGCCTCCCGCCCATCTGGGATGTAGCAAGAGTCAATGCCCTGATCGCAAACCACGACGAGGTCATGACGTTTCTCTGCGGGGGCTGTAGGAACTCTTCACAATTCATCGAGCTCCTTGACGGCGTTTTCGTTCTCGAAGTCGACGACGTCGACACCGTGATGCGGCGGATTGACGAGCGTGTTCTCGTCGACCCCAGCGATTGGGGCGGAAGGCAAGAGGAACGAGAGATCATCATGCGCCTGCACCACACGAAGGAAACGGTTCCGCAGAACGGCATCTCGATCGACGCCACCGCACCGATCACGCAAGTCGTCGACTCGATTCTTCGTCACTGCGAAGCAGGTACGTAGCGTTCGGTGCACCCGGGATGTAACCAATCCGTAACCCGACTGCCGTCGAACTAGACGCGACAGCCGCCCCGAACGAAGGAGAACCATGACGATCCCTCGAACTGCCCACGCGCGGAGTGGAAAGGCTCTCCTCGCCATCGCTCTGGGAGTGGTCGCGTCCCTGGCGCTCACCACCTTCGCGCTCGTGCCCGGTGCGACCAACGCGTCGAGCCACCGCGAGGCGCCCCTCACCGCAGCCGACCCTCAGGTCGACAACACCGACGTCTACGCGTTCGTCAGCCCCGACAATCCCGCGACGATGACGCTCGTCAGCAACTGGATCCCGTTCGAGGAGCCGGCGGGCGGGCCGAACTTCTATTCCTTCGCGGAGGGCGTCCGCTACGACGTCAACATCTCGAACGACGGAGACGCGAACCCCGAGATCGTGTACCGGTGGAGGTTCCGTGACCACTACCGCAATCCGAACACGTTCCTCTACAACACCGGCCAGGTCACGACGCTGGACGACGAGGATCTGAACTTCTACCAGACGTACACGCTCAGGAAGATCCGCGTGGGCAAGGGCGGCAAGACCCTCGTGCGCAACGCGCCTGTCGCGCCGAGCGACGTGGGCGCGGCGTCGATGCCCGACTACGAGGACCTGCGTGACGAAGCGATCGTGACCGCAGGCGCAGGCGTCAGCGCGTTCGCCGGCCAGACGAACGACCCGTTCTTCCTCGACCTCCGCGTGTTCGACCTTCTCTACGGAGCGGACTTCAGCGAGGTGGGGGACGACACGCTCCGCGGCTTCAACACCAACACGATGGTGCTCCAGGTTCCCAAGACCGAGGTCGCCAAGGGCGCCGACGTGGTGTCGAACCCCGTGGTCGGGATCTGGTCGACCGCGTCCCGTCGCAGCACCCGGATCCAGACGGCGAAGGGAACGCAGAGCTTCCGCGGCCCGTGGGTCCAGTTGTCGAGGCTGGGGATGCCGCTGGTCAACGAGGTCGTCGTCCCCGTCGGGGCGAAGGACTACTTCAACGCCTCGAAGCCGAAGGGCGACCAGCAGTTCCTCGGCGCCGTCGACGATCCCGAGCTGCCCCGCCTGATCGAGGCCGTCTACGGGATCCCCGCGCCGGACTCGAAC
>DASQDO010000573.1:0-1637 GCA_035634135.1 Actinomycetota bacterium | reverse complement strand
AGGTCCAGCACCTCCTCGACGCGGCGCCTCATAACCGGGGGCGCTATCCCTAGGTTCTCCATACCGTAGGAGTGCACGTCCTCGACCCGGTCGACGTAAAACGCGATCGAGCCGTCCTACGGGACGAACGCCACGGTGCCGGCCAGCTCGCGCGGTGCGTGGCGCACGGTGCCGAGCCCACCGACGGTGACCTCGCCTTCGAACGTCCCTCCGCTGAAATGGGGGACGAGACCGTTGCACGCGCGCAGGAACGTGGACTTCCCCGCGCCGGTCGCTCCCGTCACGAGCACGAACGTCCCGGGCTCGATCGCGAGCGACACTCGGTCGAGGACGCGGGGGGCGTCCTCGGCGAACGAGAACGAGACCGAGTCGAAGACGATCGCGGCGCTCACGCGACCTTCCTCTCGACCGGGTCGGCGGGAAGGAACGCGGGGGCCGCGAACGCGAAGGACGCGAGCAGCGGCAGCACCTCGGCCCCCGGCCACCGGAGCGGATACGTCGAGACCGTCAGCGCGCCCTCGCCGCGCACCGCCAGCGCGACGACGGCCGCCGCTCCGGCGACCGCGAGCGCGACCGTGAGCCCGGCGGACCGCCCGAAACGGTCGGGGCGGTAGCGGGTGCGTCTCCCGCTGCCGTGCCCCCGCGCGTCCATGCTCTCCGCCAGGGTCACGGCGTCCTCCATACCGGTCGCGAGCACGGGCACCGCGAGCGCGGGCAGCGTCCGCCAGCTCTTGATCTCGATCCCCCGCAGCCTCTGCGACTCGCGCACCTTCGCGGCGGCCTCCATCGTGCGCGGTGCGATCGACAAAGCAAGTGCCGCGGCGAGCGCGGGCTCGTGCCACCGCCGCGGTGCGAGCCTCAGGACGCGGAACGGGTCCGTCACGGAGTTGAACGTGCCGAAGAGCACCAGCAGCGTGCCGAGTCGAAGGCCCTCGAGGGCCGCGTAGGCGACGCCGTTCCACGACAGCGGCGGGCTGAACACGACGAGCACCGTCCGTGCGACGACCGCGACGGCCGCGAACAGCGCGAACGTGCGGAACGACCTTGCCGCGGGACCGTCGACGCCCTTGCGCGAGTGCACGGCCCACGCGGCGACGAACAGCGGCGCGAGGTAGAAGGGGTTCGTCGTCGCGATCGCGACGACCCCTGCCCCCGCGACCCACGCGAACCAGGCGCCGGGGTGCACTGCTCAGACCTTCTTCCGGCGCGAGCCCCGCCACGCGACCGCACCGAGCGCGCCGGCCGCTGCGAGCCCGACGAGCCCCGTCACCGGCGGGCCGTCACCGGACTCGTCCGACGCGGGCTCGGCGGCGACCGAGACGGGCTCGGAGGGGAGGGGTGACGGTTGCGGTGCCGCGGGGTCCACGTGCCGGCCATGCCCCTCCCGCACCCGGGGCCGGCTCTGTGGCCGTCTCTTCCGCGGATCGGCAGGCCGTTCCGCGTCCCCGGGCTCGGGTTCGGCCGCAAAGGGGGCCGGGGGTTGCGCGCCTTTTTTCTCGCCGGTCCCGGCCCGCTTCGGCCGCGCCTTCTCCGGCGGAGGCGCGGCCTTCGGCGCGACCTGGCACACGTCTTCGAACTCGGTCTCCGGCGGTGCCTGATGGTTCGACCCGGTGTCGCCGGCGCCCCACGACCACGCG
>DASQDO010000572.1:0-3165 GCA_035634135.1 Actinomycetota bacterium | reverse complement strand
CTCGTCGCCGTGGTCGCCGGGGTCGCCGGGGGCTCGTCCCGGCAGGGCGCCGGCGGGATCTTGCTCGCTCTCATGGCCGCGCCCATCGCGGCGGCGGCGCTCGCCGCCGTCGGGGTCGGAGGGTCCGTCGACGTCGTGCTCGACGCCGGCTTGCTCGAGCGGCCCTTGCGCCAGTCGTTGTCGCTGTGGGAGGGGGCCGGGCCCTACGTCCTCGCGCTCGCCGCCGTGCCCGCCGTCGCCGCGGTGATCGGGGGCCGGGTGGCCGCCGCCGTATGGGCCCAGGTCTCGCCGCTCGTCCGTGGGCTGCGGAACGGGGCCGCGCTGACCATCGCCCTCGTCATCGCCTCGATCGTCGGGTCGCTCGCGGCCACTAGCGGTGCCGGGGGTGACCTGCTCTCGGTGCGGCTCGGCTTCTTCCCCGGGATCGTCGGGTTCGCCATCGCCCTTGCATGGGGCGCGGCCGGGGCCTACGCGGGCCCCCGGCTCCCGCTGCCGCGCCGTCGTCCTAGGGTGGACGACCCATGACCACGGCCCTCCTTGCGCACTACGTCGTCGGACCGCTCGGGTGCAATTGCTACGTCGTCGGCGATCCCGCCACCAAGGAGGCGATCGTCATCGACCCGGGCGGCGACGGGGCCCTGCTGATCGAGGAGCTCGCCCGGCTCGGCGTCACCGTGAAGGCGATCGTCGCGACGCACGCGCACTTCGACCACTTGATCGCGGGGCAGGAGCTTCGAGCCCACACGGGAGCGCCGTTCCACCTCCACGACGCCGACCGGTTCCTGCTCGACTGGTGGCACGAGTCGGGACGGCTGTTCCTCGGGATCGATCTCCCGCCCCCGCCCGACATCGACGCCGACGCAGGCGAGGGTCTCGTGCTGCAGGCGGGCGAGACGCGACTGGAAGTCCTCCACACCCCGGGGCACTCACCGGGCTCGATATCGCTCGTCGGTGCGAACGCGCTGTTCTCCGGTGATGCTCTGTTCGCGGGATCGGTCGGGAGGACGGACCTGCCGGGCGGCGACACGAAGCTCCTGCTCGACGCGATCAAGTCGAAGCTGTTCGCGTTCGGTGACGAGACGCCGGTCTACCCCGGTCACGGCGAGCCGACGACAATCGGCGAGGAGAAGGAGCGCAACCCCTTCGTGGGACGCAACGCGCGCTGGACGCCTTAGGCGGGCCCGGCGAGCGGATCAGTAGTCGACGTTGCCGGAGTCTTCGCCCTCGCCGCCGGAGCCACCGGCCCCCGAGCCGCCGTCACCTACGACGATCTCGCCCTTCATCTCCGACGGATGGAAGCGGCAGACGAACTCGATCGTCGCGTCCTCGTCGGGGGCCGTGAAGGACGCCGAGGCTTCCTCGCCCGAAGCGGCCTCGGCGTCGACGTCGATCTCCTCGGCGGTGAAGGTGTGGGCGACGTTCCCGGCGTTCACGAACGTGATCTCGGCGTCCTCGCCGGGGCCGACCTCGATCAGCTCGGGGTCGAAAGCGAAGTCGGTCGCGCGCAGCGACACTCCCGCGGCCGCCCCCTCGTCACCGCGCGGAGGCGGCTCGGGGTCGTCGTTCTCCGCGGACTCGCCGCACGCCGCCGCGCTCATCAGGGCTACGGCGAACAGGGCGGCGACCCTTCTGCGCATCGCTCGACGATGTCCGGAGGGACGGGCGGGAGCGGGACGCCGGGGTAGCGGTCGACCTCGCGCTCGAGCGTGACGCGGACCTGGTCCTCGCGGCCCCCGAGACGCCGGTCGACCTCGCGGAAGCCGAGCTTCTGCAGGCGCTTCAGCTCGCCTGCGTGGCTCTTGCGCGGCTTCGCGTCGGGTGCGGTCAGGTAGACGTCGAGCGTGACCCTCTGCGTGACTTTCTTCTGCTTGCCTTCTGCCATGCGCCCGAGGTTACCAGGGCAAAAAGACGTTCGGACGAGGAGGTGGGAAGGTTCCGCCGGGATCCTGACTGGTCCAAACGTCCTTTTCTAGATCCACTCCCGCTTCTTGAGGAACACGTAGAGCCCGACGGCGCTGACGGTCATCAGCGACAAGGCGAACCAGAACCCGAACAGCTGACCCGACTCCGGCATCAGCTCGAAGTTCATCCCGTACACGCTCGCGATGAACGTCGGGACCGCGATGACGGCGGCCCAGCCGGTCAGCCTCTTCGTCACCTCGTTCAAGGCGTACGCCTGCTCGGCCCTCGTGAGGTCGAGCACAGCCTGGCTCAGGTCGTCGACGTTGCGCACCTGGTCGGCGATCCGGAGCACGTGGTCGTGCACGTCGCCGAAGTGCGCCAGCGCGTCCGACGGCGTCCCCGGATGTGTCTTCACGCCCTCCAGCACGCGCGCCACGGGGAGCGCGTACCGTCGCAGCCGCGAGACCTTCTGCTTGACCGCGTAGAGCTGGCGCGACACCGGGGCGCCGGGAGATTCGAGCACGAGCTCTTCGAGCTCCTCGACGCGTAGCTCGAGGTCGTCGGCGATCCGCTGGTAGTCGTCCACGACGGAGTCGAGCAGCGTGTGCAACAGGTACGGGGGACCCTGGCCGAGCTCCTGCTGTGCGCGCGCCCAGCGCTGCTTCGCGATGGCGATGCTGCGGGCCGCGCCCGCGTGCAGCGTGAGGACGTAGCGCTCGCCGACGAAGCACGCGATCTGCACTGCCTCGAGCTGGTCGTTGACGAGGTCGAGCTGGTCGAAGACGACGAAGAGGTGGGTGTCGTAGACCTCGACCTTCGGGCGCTGGCGGGCATGGATCGCGTCCTCGACCGCGAGCGGGTGGAGCTCGAACTCCTCGGCGATCGTCGCGACGTCGTCGGCGGTGAGGCTCGACACGTCGGTCTCCGCCCACAGGAGGATCCCGCTCGTGCCGCGCAGGTCCGACACGCTGGTGAGGTCCTCGACGTCGCTCCACCCGTCTTCTGCCGAGTGGCAGATGGCCATGAGCATCTTTAGACGATACGGCCAACCCAGGTGCGCGGGCGGCGGCTAAGGTCTTCTCATGAGCGATCCGTCGAAGAGCGCGCGGGCGGACGAGATCCTGCGCGCCGAGACCGCGCGCTTCGAAGAGAGGACCCCGCGTTCGCGCGAGCTCTACGACCGCGCCGCCGCGTCGATGCCGTTCGGGGTCGCGTCCTCCTTCCAGGCCGGCGACCCCTATCCGATCTACCTGACGGGGGGCC
>DASQDO010000571.1:0-4356 GCA_035634135.1 Actinomycetota bacterium | reverse complement strand
GATCCCGTCGCTCGAGAAGGTGATCGCGGCCGCGGGACTCGAGTCCCTCGAGGACGTGCGGCTGGTCTCGCCGACGCTGGAGGACGTCTACCTCGAGATCGGGGGCCGGACGTTCCAGGAGGAAGAGGGATCGTGAGCCGGAATCGAGCGAAGCTCGGCGTCCTCGTGCGCATGCAGATGGCGCGGATCAGGACCGCATGGCGTCCGTACCTGATCGTGTCGTCGGCGATGCCGCTCGGGATCGCCGTCTTGATGCGCGCGGTGATGGAGCCCGCGCAGGTCGAGGAGTTCGGCGAGCAGATCGTCGCCGGCTCGGCCGTCCTAGCGATCGCGATGACCGCGATCGTCATGCTGGCCCAGCGCGTCGCGTGGATGAAGGAGTCGGGCGCGCTCGAGTACTACTCGACCGTGCCGGCCGGCCGGGCCCCCCTGATAGCGGCGGTCCTGCTCTCGTTCGCCGTGTTCGCGCTTCCCGGGACGGTGATCGTCCTCACGCTCGGTGCGCTGCTGTTCGACCTCTCGCTCGCGGCGCTGTGGGCGGCGGTGCCGGTCTGGGCGCTGGGCTCGTTCGCCCTCGCCGGCCTCGGCGTCGCGATCGGGTTCGCGGCCCCCGACGAGCAGCTCGCGGGGATGTACTCGAACCTCGCGATGATGGCCGCGCTGTTCCTCGGGATCCTGCCGCTCGAGCGGATCCCCGGGTGGCTCGGACCGGTGCGCGCGGTGCTCCCGTCGACGTACGCGGCCGAGGCGCTCAAGCCCGGCTTCGCCGGCGGCATAGCGGGGTCGCAGGTGTGGGACCTGCTGATCCTCGCCGGATTCGGGGCGGTATCCTTCTGGGCCGTCAGCGGGCCGCTGTGGCCCAAACCGGAATGAGGAGCGACGTGCCCCAGGCCACCGTCAAGCGCTACGACTCGATCTCCCGGACCGGCGTGCTCGTCTCCGACGACGGAGCGACCGAGTGGACGATCAACGACGCAGCCCTCGAAGGCTCGATGTTCCGCTTCCTGCGGCCCGGCCAGAGGGTGACGTTCGACTTGGTCGAGGGGGCCGGCGGGGCCACCCCGTGCAACCTCCGCATCGGTATCTCCTAATCCACCGGCCGCTCTCCCGCCGCACTTACGCTGTCTCTCTCATGCCGGGGCTGTACAAGGACGAGGGCGTCGTCCTCAAGACCATCAAGCTGGGCGAGGCCGACCGCATCGTCACGCTGTTCACCCGCGACCACGGCAAGGTGCGGGCGGTCGCGAAGGGCATCCGCAAGACCAAGAGCCGCTTCGGCGCGCGCCTCGAGCCGTTCACGCACACCGCCGTCCTCGTCTACCGCGGCCGGAACCTCGACACGATCACGCAGGCCGACATCCTCACGTCGTTCCACGAGGTGCGGGTGGACTACGCCCGGCTGACGGCGGCGGCCGCGCTCGCGGACGTGGTCGAGAAGATCACTCCCGAGCGCGAGCGAGCCGCGTCGACCTACCGGCTGCTCGTGCAGGGGCTCGAAGCCCTCAAGGCCGGCGCCGGCGCGACCGTGGTCCCGGCGTTCCTCGTCAAGCTGCTGTCGATCTCCGGCTATCACCCGCAGCTCACGACGTGCGCGGGCTGCGGCGAGACGTCGGCCGGCCTCGGCGGGTTCAGCCCCGCCCTGGGCGGCGCCGTGTGCGCGAACTGCTGGAACGACGACCGCGACGCGCTCAACGTGTCGATCGACCGCCTGCGCCTGCTCGGCCGGCTCCTCGACCGCGACTTCGGCGAGCCCGCCGAGCCGGACGAGGCAGAGGAGCTCACCGACGTCCTGCGCCGCTACGCCGAGTACCACCTCGAACGCCCGCTGCGCAGCCTGAGACTGCTGCCCACCGCTCCGTGAGCGACATCCCGCGCCACGTCGCGATCATCATGGACGGCAACGGCCGCTGGGCCGAGGCCCGCGGCCTGCCGCGCACGAAAGGGCACGAGGCAGGGGAGCGCGCGCTGTTCGACGTCGTCGAGGGCGCGCTCGAAGCCGGCGTCGAGTTCCTCTCCGTGTACGCGTTCTCGACCGAGAACTGGGCCCGGCCCTCCGACGAGGTCGACTTCCTGCTGGGGTTCAACCGTTCGCTGCTGCGCCAGAGGCGCGACGACCTGAACGAGCGCGGCGTGCGCATCCGCCGCATCGGCCGCCGCGAGCCCGTGCCGCAGGACGTGCTCGACGAGTTCGACGCGGCCGAAGCGGCGACCGCGGGGAACGAGCGGATGGAGCTGCTGGTGTGCTTCAACTACGGGGGCCGGGCCGAGCTCGAAGACGCGGCCGCCGCGGGCCCGATCGGGGACAACCTCTACACGGCCGGCGCGCCCGACGTGGACCTCCTGATCAGGACGTCGGGTGAGCGCAGGCTCTCGAACTTCCTGCTGTGGCAGTCGGCCTACGCGGAGCTGTACTTCACGGACACGCTGTGGCCGGACTTCGACCGTCACGCGCTGTTCGAGGCGCTGTCCGACTACGCGGGCCGGGACCGGAGGTTCGGGGGGCTCGGCTAGACCTCGTCGCGGGTGGCCTGGCCCCCCTTGGGAGGAGCCGTGCCCGTCAGCATGCCGGTCGTGAACGCGGTGAAGGTCGCGCCGATCAGCGTGAACCAGTCCTTCGGCGCCTCCGCGCCCCACGACGGGTCGTACCAGTAGTTCGCGAGGAAGGCCGAGGTCGCGGCGATGCACGCGATGCCGAACGCGATGAAGTTGGCGAGGACCCACGACGCGAGCTCTCTAAGCCCCGCGAGGCTGAGCAGGACGTGGCCGCCCTCCGCGGCGCTCTTGCGCCGGGTCGCCCAGACGTAGGCCGGCCCGGCGAACAGGACGGTGCCGCCCACGAGCAACGCGAGGATCCACCAGCTCGAGAACTGCAGCGACACCTCGACCGGCACGACGACCGCGCGGATGTCCGGGTGCTCGAGCGTCAGCTGGCCCTTGTACGTCCCGGGGTGGACGGCGGGGTCGATGCACACGGCGACGGTCACCTCGCGCGCTCCCGTGAACGTCGCCTCGACGACGTAGTCGTCGTCGCCGATGACGTGGTCCGCCTCCTCGCGCTCCAGCGGGCGCTGACGCACGTTGAGCGGAGACCCCTCCTCGGGCAGCGTCGCCTTCGAGCGGTCCGGCAACGCGACGAAGAACTTGCGGCTGAGGGGGCCTCGGTCCTTGCCGAACCGCATGACCACGCCCTCGGGGTCTTCGGCCACGAGCGCGGCTTCGACGACGCGGCCTTCCGTGCCGCCGGGGGCCGCGGTCGCTTCGACCCGGTCGAAGTCCTCCTCTTCGACGACGACCGTGTCCGGACACGCTTCGTCCTCGCCGGCGGCCCGGGTCTCGGAACCTCTTCCGATCGCCGACCAACCGACGACGAGCGCGACGAGGAGCACCACCAGCTGGAACGTCCGCCTCAGCGTCATCCGGTCCCCTCGCGTCGTCGCTCGACCGCAAGTCAAGCAGGACCGAACCGGCGCCGCTAGGGGGCAGGAGGCTTAGGGGGTCCTTGATTCGGCGGGTTCACGAGCGCACTCTCTGTCGAGGGAACGGTCGAGAGAGGAGATTCGTGTGGCCACGAACGCTACGCGCGGAACGGTGCCCGCAGTCGAGACCGTGGGGACCCCGACGTTGTGGATCATCGGGGGGCTCGCGATCGCGATCCTCGGCGGGATGCTGGGCAGCTTCTTCGACCCCGGCGACGACATGCAGTCGATCCTCTACTCGCTCGCGGCGGTCGGCGGGACGGTAGCCGGGCTGCTGCTGCTGATCCGCCATACCCGTGCCCGGCTGGACCTGTCCGCTGCGGGCTTCGGCGCGCTCGGTGTGATATCGATCGCGGGTTCGGTCTTCTCCTTCACCGGCCCGGGTTACGAGGCGGTCTCCGCGTATCTCGCGGTGCTCCACTGGCCGGCGATGTGGCTGATCGCGGCCCAGAACTGGGCGCCGATCTGGTCCCGGGGGGCCGCGGCGTTCGCGGGGCTGATGTTCGCCCTGTGGGGTTACAGCACGGTCCTGGGCGACGAGCTCCCGGACACGAACTCGCCGATGGCGATCGTGGGTTGGATCGGGTTCACGGTAGCGGCGATCGGCTGGGTCCTGACGCTGCGTGAAGAAGGAGAAGACGCGGGGACGCCGGCCGGGGCGACGACGGCCCGCCTCTAGGGCCGAGCAGCCACACGCAACACCCCTCGCGAACCCTGCGGTGCATGCGGTGCATGCGGTGCAGCGTGCACCTCGTGCACCTCGTGCACCTCGTGCACCTCGTGCACCGGACCCCCGAGACCCCCAGCGTCGCGAAGGCCAACCCGCCGATCAGGGTTCCGGCGGGGTCCCGTCCGTCGCGTCGTCCGGCTCCGGGTCGGG
>DASQDO010000570.1:0-4964 GCA_035634135.1 Actinomycetota bacterium | reverse complement strand
AGACGCGAGACCTCCTCCGCGTCCTTCGTGCGACGCAGGTTCTCGACGAGGTTCTTCGTAGGAGTGAGCTCGACCTCGAGCTTGCCCTCGAGCTGCGCCTTCGTCGCGACGGTCATGGTCGCAGCCTCGATGCCCGTGCGCTCCCCCCCGAGCCGCGGTTTCAGCGAGTCGTGCAGGTTGACGTCGTAGACCTCGATCTCCGCGCCCTGGACGAGGTCGCCGGCGCGGGCCCGGTAGCGCGGGTCGGTGAAGAACGTCGCGCCCGACGACGTCACGAGCAGCTGGCCGTTCGTCCCCGAGAAGCCGCACAGGTAGCGCACGTTCGTGAGGTTCGTGACGAGCAGAGCGTCGACCTCGGCCCCCGCGAGCGCGTCCCGGAGCCGCGCGATCCGTCCCTCGTAGTCCATCTAGGACCTCACCATCCCTTCCAGCGCGCGCAGCGCGACCGTGTAAGAACGAAGCCCGAAGCCGGCGACGACGCCCACGGCCGCCTCGGCGGTCACAGAGCGCCTCCGCCACGGCTCGCGCGCGTGGATGTTCGACAGGTGCACCTCGATCACCGGATAAGGCACCGCGCGCACCGCGTCGGCGATGGCGCGGCTCGTGTGCGAGTACGCCGCGGGGTTCAGCAGCGCGCCGTCGACGTCCCCGATCCCCGCGTGCAGGAGGTCGACGATGCCGCCCTCGTGCGAGCTCTGGTGCACGTCCAAGTCGATGCCCAGCTCCTTCGCCTCGGCCTCGAGCGCGGCATTGACGTCCTCGAGCGTCGACGAGCCGTAGACCGACAGCTCGCGCGTGCCGAGCAGGTTCAGGTTCGGTCCGTGCACTACGAGGGCCTTCACCCTGCCAGCCTCCTCAATGCCGTCTCGAGCGTCGCGCGGTCGACCTCCACCCCCGCCTCCGGCCGGCCCAGTCCCGCGAGCAGGACGAAGCGCACGCCGCGCCGGTACTTCTTGTCGTGACGCCACGCTTCCTCGAGCTCACCGAGGTCGAACCGAGCCGCCACCGGGAGACGAGCGGCCTCGAGTGCACTCCGGTGGGCCGCCACGGCGGCTTCGTCGATGCGGCCGAGCTCGTGGGCCGTGTAGGCGGCGGCCATCATACCGAGGGCGACCGCCTCGCCATGTCTGAGCGGCGCCGCTCCGGCCGCGGTGACGTGCTCCATCGCGTGGCCGAACGTGTGCCCGTAGTTGAGGTGAGCGCGCGGCCCCCCCTCGGTCTCGTCACGCGCGACGACTGCGGCCTTGATCGCCGCGGAGCGACCGACGACGTCGGTGAGGACCTGCGGCTCGAACCCGAAGACGTCTTCGGACCACTTCTCGACGACCTCGAGCAGGCCGGGATCCGCGATGACGCCGTACTTCACGACCTCGGCCAGGCCGGCCGCGAGCTCCGCCGGCGGGAGCGTCCGCAACGTCGCCACGTCGCACACGACCGCCCGCGGCTGGTGGAACGTCCCGACGAGGTTCTTTCCCTGAGCGAGGTTGACGGCCGTCTTCCCGCCGATCGCCGCGTCGACCTGCGCGAGCAGCGTGGTCGCGACGTGGACCACCGCCATCCCGCGGTGGTAGGTGGACGCGACGAAGCCGGCGAGGTCGGTGACGACTCCCCCGCCGAACCCGACGACGAGATCGCGCCGGTGCGCGCCGAGGTCCGCGAGCTGCGACAGGAGGTCGGTCGCGTGGGCGAGCGACTTCGAACGCTCGCCCGCGGGGACGGTCAACGTGTGGGTCTTCAATCCCGCCGCCGACAGCGACGCGACCGCGCCGGACGCGGCGGGCTCGAGCTCCGGGTGCGTCACGACGAACGCCTTCTCCGCGTCTGCGGGAGGCGGCGCCAGCTCCGCGAGCCGGTCGGCCACGCCCTCGCCGACGATCACGTCGTACGACCGCTCGCCGAGCGCGACGGAGACGCGTACGGGGCCGCCCGCAGGCGCGACGGCGGCGCGCGCGACGATCTCGTCCACGATCTCGCGGGGAGAACGGCGGTCCACGGCGACGGTGAGGTCGGCGGCGCGCTCGTACGAGGCCCGCCGCGCGTCGAACAGCGCACGCGGGTCCTCGCGCTGGAGCATCGGGCGGTTCGTCGAGCGGCCGACGCGCCGCATGGACTCGCCGAACGAGACGTCGAGGTGCACGACCGTCGCCCATTCGAGCGCCGACGTGATCGCGGGGTCGTTCAGCGCGCCGCCTCCGAGAGCCACTACACCGTCCGGCCCCCGCAGCAGCTCCTGGGTCACTTCGCTCTCCAGCCGGCGGAACGCGGCCTCGCCGTCGCGGGCGAACAGCTCGGGGATCGAAGTGCCCGCCCGGGCCTCGACCGCCGCGTCGACGTCGACGAACGAGAGCCGCAGGCGTTCGGCGAGAGCGCGGCCGACCGTGGTCTTGCCGGCCCCCATGAACCCGACGAGGACGATCACCGAGGCGACCGCGCCGCTACGCGCTCGCGGTAGCGCGCGACCGCGGCTTCGAGGTCTTCGAGCGTGTCGCCGCCGAACATCTCGAGGAACGCGTCGGCGAGCACGAGCGCGACCACGTGCTCGCACACGACACCCGCGGCCGGCACCGCGCACACGTCCGTCCGTTCCTGGAACGCCTCGACGGGCTCACCGGTCGACAGGTCGACGCTGCGCAGGCGCTTCTTCAAGGTCGACAGCGGCTTCATCGCCGCCCGGGCCCTCAGGGTGCCCCCGATCGTCATGCCCCCCTCGGTCCCCCCGGCGCGGTCCGTCGCCCGCGACAGGTCGGGCTCGATCTCGTCGTGCGACGCCGATCCCCGTCGCGCCGCCACCTCGAACCCGTCGCCGATCTCGACGCCCTTGATCGCGGGAACCGCCATCAGCGCGCCGCCAAGCCTGCCGTCGAGCTTGCGGTCCCAGTGGACGTGCGAGCCGAGTCCCGGCGGGAGCCCGAACGCGACGACCTCGACGACGCCGCCCAGCGAGTCCCCTTCGGCCCCCGCGGCCTCGATCTCGGCGACCATCGCCGCCTCCGCCGCGGGATCCGCACACCTCACCGGCGACGCGTCGATCCGCTCGAGGTCGGCCGCCGAGACGGAGACGTCCCCTTCGACGCGCGCCGGGCCGATCGAGACGACGTGGGACACGACGTCGACGTCGACCGAGCGCAGCAGTGCCTTCGCGAACGTGCCCAGCGCGACGCGCGCCGCGGTCTCGCGCGCGCTCGCGCGCTCGAGCACGTTGCGCGCGTCCGAGAACCCGTACTTGAGCATCCCCGGCAGGTCCGCGTGGCCGGGCCGCGGCCGGGTGAGCTCGCGCCCCCCGGGCTCGCCCTCCACGGGCATGACGTGGGCCCACTTCTCCCACTCGCTGTTGCGGATGACGACGCCTACGGGGCTCCCCAGCGTCCGTCCGCCCCGCACGCCGGCCACGATCTCGCACGCGTCCTTCTCGATCTTCATGCGGGGGCCGCGCCCGTAGCCGTGACGGCGACGCGTCAGCTCGGCCGCGACCTCGTCGGTCGTGATCGGGATGCCCGCGGGAAGCCCCTCGAGGATGCCGACGAGGGCCTGGCCGTGCGACTCACCGGCGGTGAGGAAACGAAGGCGCGCCATCCGCCTATCTTGCCCCGGCGAACGGCCCGGCTACTTGAGGATCTCCTCGCCCTCGCAGAGCGTGAACTGGTCGTCGCCGTAGAGCATCGTGGCGCACTCGCCGCTGATCGACAGCAGCTGGAAGCTCTCGGCGAAGCGGTCGCCTTCCTCCACCGTGTAGACGGTCCCGTCGACCTGCACCTGGGCGCGCTGACCGCCCTGGGCGCGGAAGACGTCGACGAGCGACACGCGGTGACCACCTACGTTCTCGCCGCCGCCACCCGTACCCGATCCCGTTCCGGGGTCGCCCGTGCCACCCGTGCCGGGGTCGGTCCCGGTGCCCGTCCCCGGGTCCGTCGTACCGGTGCCGGGGTCGATCTGGCCGTCTCCGTCCGCGTCGACGCCGGTCGGCGGCGGCACCCCGGGGTCGGTACCCGTCCCCGCGACTATCAGCGGCTTGAACGGGTCCTTCGGCGCGAAGACCTCGAACGTCTCGACCGGCCCCTTCTTGTCGCCCGGGTCGTTGTCGCCCGGCGTGACGGGCGGGATCGGCTCGGTCTCGGTGTCGACCGGGGGCGGGGCGGGCGCGGTCTCGACCGCGTCCTCGCCGCCTCCCCGCAGGAAGGCGAACCACAGCACGACGAGCAGCAACAGCACGCCGCCCGCGGCGAGCGCGATCTGCGTCGTGTTGACGTTCCTGGTCTCCTGGATCTCCGGTGGGGTCGCCATCTCGTCCTCTTATGGGGTCGCCGCGGCGGTCGGGGATGCAGCCGGGTCGGGTGCGGGTGTCGCCGGCGGTGCGGTGGGCGTCACCGGGGTCGCGGGGGTGGTCGGCGCGATGCCGGTCACGCCCGTGGGTGCCTCGAAGAAGATACGGGCGGCGGCCGTCATCGTGATCCCGCCGGTGGTGCCACCGGTCTCCTCGGCCAGCGCCGAGAGGTCGAGCACGTCGATCCGCACGGCACGGTCGAGCGAGTACAGCCGGCGCACGAAGTCCTGGATCGCGAAGTAGCCGCCCTCGCCGCCGATCGTGATCCGGACCTGGGCGAGCTGCGCCCCCTCCGGCGGCTGCTTGGGCAGCTCGGGCGTCAGCTGCACGATCTCGACGCCCGACGCGGCCGCGGCGGCGTTGACCTGGAAGATGAAGTTCGGCACCTCGTGGTCCTGCGGCACGAGGTCGCGGATCCGGTCGAGGTCGGCCTGGAGCTGCGGTGCGTTGCGCTGGAGCTGCTGGAGGGCCTCGAGCTGTCCGCGCAGCTCGAGCGTCAGGTTCTCCTCGGTCTCCACCTGAGCCTGGACGTCGGACAGCTCCCCCTGCCGCGGCCTGATCAGCAGGAAGTACGCGAGGAGGATCACGACCACCGAGGCCACGACCGTCAGGATGAGCCGGGTGCGCGCGTTCACTCGTCCTC
>DASQDO010000569.1:0-1623 GCA_035634135.1 Actinomycetota bacterium | reverse complement strand
GAAGGTGAGTCACGGGCTCCCGGTCGTGGCCGACGGCGGGCGCATGGTGCAGCTCCTCGACAATCTCCTCTCGAATGCGGTCAAGTTCAGCCGCGACGGCGGCACGGTTCACGTCCGCGCCTGGAGTGCCAACGGGGAGGCGGTGATCGAGGTCGCCGACTCCGGAATCGGCATCCCCGCCAAGGAGCAGGACCGACTCTTCGAGCGCTTCTTCCGGGCCTCGACGGCCACCGAGCGCGAGATCCAGGGCACAGGCCTGGGCCTCTCCGTGGCGAAGACGATCGTCGAGCTCCACGGCGGGCGCATCTCCTGCGCAAGCAGGGAGGGTGAGGGGACGACGTTCCGCGTCGCGCTCCCGCTCGCAGAGCCGCAGGCGGCGGTCGCCTGAACGTGATCACTATCGGCACAATGTCGCCATGAGCCAGAAGATCCTCGTCATCGAAGACGATCAGGACATCCGCCAGCTCTTCGATCTCGAGCTGCGGGCCGTCGGTTTCGACGTCGCGTTCGCGCGCGATGCAGTCTCCGCCCTCGGGATCGTGCGGAAGGAGATGCCGGACCTGATCGTCCTCGACATCGGACTTCCGGGCGGCGACGGCTTCCTCGTCATGGAGCGGCTGAACGCGTTCGACGCCCTGGAGCGAATCCCGGTGATCGTCGTCAGCGCCCGGACGGCTCCGGATGCGCACGCGCGTGCCCTCGCCCTGGGTGCCGAGGCGTTCTTCGACAAGCCGTTCGACGCCGACGAGGTCATCGGCCAGATCCAGCGGACGCTCGCGCAACCAGTCTGATCGGTTGCCGGCGGCGCCGACGATCGTCCCGATCGGCGGGGCAGGCTTCTCGCCCGCGATCCTCCAGTTCGTCCTCGATCTCTGCGAGCGCCCGCGTCCGCGCGTGTGCTTCGTTCCCACGGCGAGCGGCGACTCGAGCGACTACGTCGTGCGCTTCTACGAGGCCTTCCGCGACCTCGACTCCGTTCCCTCGCACGTGGCTCTGCACGGGACGCCCGAGCGCGAGGCGGTGCGGCGGCAGCTCCTCGACCAGGATGCGATCTACGTCGGCGGAGGCAACACCGCGAACATGCTGGCCGTCTGGCGCTTGCACGGCGCCGACGTTGTCCTCCGAGAGGCCTGGGAGCAGGGGATCGTTCTTGCCGGCGTGAGCGCGGGCGCGAACTGCTGGTTCGAGGCGAGCACGACCGACTCGTTCGGGCCGCTCTCCGGCCTCCGCGACGGGCTCGGCTTCCTGCCCGGCAGCTTCTCGCCCCACTACGACGCGGAGCCCGAGCGCCGCCCGACCTATCAGCGGCTCGTCTCCGAGGGCTTTCCCGCAGGATTCGCGGCCGACGACGGGGTCGCTCTCCACTTCACGTGGACCGAGCTCGTGGAGACCGTGGCGGCGGGAGCGGGCAGCGCCTTCCGCGTCGAGCCCGGGCCTGGCGGCACAGCTCGAGAGACGGCGCTCGACCTGCGGCGCTTGGGGTAGCGTCCGCTCGATGTCCGTTCTCGACCGCCCCGACGCGCCGCCCCATCGCGTCATCGAGCTCTCCGACCCGAACGTGGGGATGGAGGCGTTCGTCGTGATCGACCACGACCTCTTCCCCGTCTCGGCGGGCGGGACGCG
>DASQDO010000568.1:0-6828 GCA_035634135.1 Actinomycetota bacterium | reverse complement strand
AGATCCCGATGGTGACGTACTGACCGAAGTAGCCGTCGGGCAAGGCTGAGCCTCTCCTCTAGTGCTCGTTTCCGGACGCGGCGAAAAATGCAAATGTCCTGGTAGGTACGGCGGAAAACTAACACGCAGCACCGGCGGCCCCGGCCCTTGCGCGTTCGTTCGTGAAGCCCCGCAGGGCCCGCGAACAGGGCCGGGCCGCGCCCCTCGGGACCGGCCGGACCGGTTGCGGCGAGAAGGCCGTCGGGGCCTTAGGACCTGCAGAGGTCGGCGCTTCGCACGATCACTCGGGCAGGGGTTCGGACGGAGTCCGCAGCCGAGGTCGCGTGGGCCCGCAAGTACCGCCGGACGAGCGCGTAGCCGAGGGTGTAGCCGGCCCACCGCGGCGCCCGCCCTGCGCCGAAGAACCACTCCTCGTGGTCGTAGGCGCCGCGCTCGCCCGAGGCGCGCCTCCACCACGGACAGATAGCGCCCGGTTCGAGAGCCTGCGTCCAGGGGAGCGCCGGCGTTTCCGGGAACGCCTCCTCGCTGTAGGCGTCGGCGAGTCCTTCGCTGACGATCGCCTCTACGAGCGAGCGGCCGTAGCCGGGACCGTCGACGGTCCGCGCAGCGTGATGGGCCTCGTGGGCAAGCATCGGCTCGAGCCAGACGCGCAGGACATCCGCGAGATCGTCCCGCCGCGGGTCCAGGAACACGTGGACGTCGCCCAGGTGGTCCGTGTACCCGCCGATGCCGACCTCGGGGATGACTTCGCGGGGTCGGACGGCGACCGAGACCGTCGTCATCGGGAGGTCGATCTCCTTCGCCACCTTGCGCAGCGCGGCCGCCACCGCTGCGTCCAGGTCGACCCCGACCCCTACGGCGGCCTGTCGCGCCTCGTCGTCGACGATCACGTGGACCGAGTTGGGCGCGGTCGGCTCGTCGCGCGTGGGGTCCGGCGGCGACTCCGTGCAGCCGGCGACCGAGATCGAGCACACCACCAGGACCCCGCGCAGAACTCGGTGGCGCACCGGCCCTACGGGAGCAGCACGAACGTCGCCGTCACGGTCATCGAGGAGGTCATCCGCAGCTCGCACGGGTCGGTTCCTTCGCAGGCGCCGCTCCAGCCCGCGAACGTGTACAGCTCGTCCGGCTCGGCGGTCAGGACCACCAGCTCGCCCGGCTCGTAGGTCTCTACGCAGTCGGGGCCGCAATCGATCCCGGCCGGCGAGGACGTGACCCTCCCGGCCCCCTCGATCGCGACCGTCAGGTCCGTCAGCGGGTAGCCGTCGTTGCGGATCAAGCGCTCGTCCGCGCCGGGCCAGTCCCGGTACGCCACCGTCTCTCCGCCGTGCAGCGCGTACATCGGGCCGGGGTAGATGCGCGACCCGTTGAGGAGCTCGTCGTAGTGGAGGTGCGGCCCGGTCGAGTCCCCGGTGTTCCCCGAGTACCCGATGACCTGGCCGCGGACGACCTGCTCGCCGAGCGAGACCACGACTCCGCGCGGCCTCAGGTGCAGGTAGCGGGAGTGCCGTCCGGCGGGGTGCGCTATCTGCACGTAGTTCCCGCGCCGGCCCGAGCACCAGCGGTGGCCGGGCTTGCAGCGCTCCTCGATCCCGACGACGGTCCCGGGGCCCGCCGCCCGGATCGGCGTCCCGGCGGGGATGCGGAAGTCGATCCCGGGCGTGTCGTGGCCGCCGTAGTGCTGGAACGTGCGGGAGATCGAGTAGCTGCCGGTGAACGGGACCCAGTTGGCGGTCTCGTTCTCGTTCGCGAGGGCCGCGGTGGCGACCAGAAGCTGGAGGAAGACGAGCGCCCAGAGCCGCCGCCTCATTCTGCTTGCGCTCACGGGCAGTTGGTCTTGCCGTCTCCGCTGTCGCTCACGCACTTGTCCGACCCCCCGCCGCCGTCCAGGTCGTCGTCCCCGTCGCCGTCCTTGACGTTGACCACGTCCGCACCCGGCCCCCCGTCGGCCGTGTCCGGGCCCGCCGTCCCGAAGATCCGGTCGAGCCCGTCCTCGCCGAGGAGGTCGTCCGCGCCCTCGCCTCCGGCGATGACGTCGTTGCCCGGCCCCCCGGAGATCGAGTCGTCGCCGTCGCCCCCGAAGATGACGTCGGCGCCGCCTCCGCCCATGATCGTGTCGTCGCCGCCGCCCCCGCAGATGAGGTCGTCGCCGAGGGTCCCGGTGAGGAGATCGTCGCCCGAAGTGCCGGCGACGGTGCACAGCGGCTGCCAGTCCGGGCTGTAGTCCTTGCCGGGATGGTCGGTGAGCCTCGTCTCACCCGAGCCGTCGGGGTTGATCGAGTAGATGTCGATGTTGCCGTGGCGCGTGCTCCAGAAGACGACCTTCGAGCCGTCCGGCGACCAGTTGGGCTCGGAGTCGTAGAACACGTTCTCGGTGAGGCGCCGCTCGTCGCTGCCGTCGGCGGCCACCGAGTAGATCTCGTGGTTGCCGTCGCGGGTGCTGGCGAAGACGAGGTGCTCGCCGTCCGACGACCAGTTCGGCACGAAGTCGTTCGCCGGGTCGTGCGTGAGGCGACGCAGGCCCTTGCCGTTCAGCCGGCTCGTGTAGATCTCCGGGTTGCCGTCGCGGCGGCTCTCGAACGCGAGCTTCGTGCCGTCCGGTGACCACGCGGGGTGACGGGCGCTCATGCCCGGCGGCGTGATGCGCGTCTCGCCGCCCGTCCCGTCGGCGTTGATCACGTAGATCGCGTACTGCCTGTTGCGCTCGCTCGCGAAAGCGAGCTTGGTCCCGTCGGGCGACCACGTGGGGGCCCGGTCGTAGTAGCGGTTGAACGTGAGCTGCGTCTGGTCGGAGCCGTCCGCGTTCATCACGAAGATCTCGCGGTCGCCGTCCTCCTCGCTGCCCCACGCGATCCGGGTGCCGTCCGGCGACCACGTCGCGGCGATGTCCCACGTCTTGCTGAACGTCAGGCGCTCCTGGTTCGTGCCGTCGGCGTCCATGACGTAGATCTCGGGGTTGCCGTCCCGGCGTGCCTCGAACAGGATCCTTCCGTTGTTGCCGACGTAAGCCGCCTCGGCGGGAGCGGGCCGGACCGAGAGGCTCAGGCACAGCGGCGCCACTGCGAGGAACCCGACGAGGGGCATCGCGAACGGTGGGCACATGTCTCGAAGCCTCCTCAGTGCTGATTGCAGGGCCACCTTAGTTCTCTCCTTTCGTTTGGCGCGACGCCGAGGCGTCGCGGTGTGTTCGTGTGCGAAGCGCGAAGAGGCCGGGCCGCGTGACTGGCTTGCTTGCGGCCCGGCCCCCACGCCGGTCGAGGTCCGCCTAGAGCAGAGGTCCCCTCACGAAGACGTCGTAGGCGCCGTTCGTGTCGTCCTCGACCAGGTTGCTGGCGAACGATGCGAAGCAGACGTAGCGGCCGTCGGCGGTGATCGACGGGTCGTCGCCCGGGTCGTTGCTCGGCCCGTTGGCCTGCTCGCCGTCGTCACCGACGCTGACCCGCTCGGTCTGGTTCGTCTGACGGTCGTAGCGGAAGACGTCGAGGCCCTGGTACTGGTCCGGGGTGCCGTTGGTGTCGCCGGCCACGAGGTTCGACGCCGTCGACTGGAAGGCGACGTAGCGGCCGTCGGCCGAGATCGCCGGGATGAAGCTGTCGCCGTTGGGCTCGGAGTTCGCCATGCCTCGGCTGATCCTGGTGGTCTCGCCGCTCGAGAGGTCGTGCACGAACACGTCGGTGCGGTTGTTCGTGTCGCTGGCGATGAGGTTCGAGGCGTTCGAGTGGAAGGCGACGAAGCCGCCGTCCGCCGAGATCATGGGGGCCGAGCTCTCGCCGTTCGCCTGGGTGCCGTCGCCGGCGATGCTCACCCTGATCGTCTTCCGGGTCGAGCGGTTGTAGACGAAGATGTCCGGCCTGCGGTTCGTGTCCCGGCGCACGAGGTTGTTCGCCTGCGAGACGAACGTGACCATCCTGCCGTCGCCGGAGATCGAAGGCGAGTAGCTGGAACCGTTGCCCTCCTTGAGCTTCGAGCTGATGCTCACGCGGTTGGTCCTCAGCGTGGTGCGGTCGTGCACGAACACGTCCTCGCGCCCGTTGTTGTCGCCTTTGACCGCGAGGTTGTCGGCGCTGGAGGTGAAGGCGACGAAGCGGCCGTTCGACGAGATCGACGGGTCGTAGCTCGACCCGTTGGCCTCGCCGAGGTCCGAGCGGATGCTCGCGCGGTTCGTACGGCCCTCGTTGCGGTCGTAGACGAACACGTCGTTGACGCCGTTACGGTCGCCCTTGATCGCGAGGTTCGAAGCCGCCGTCGCGAAGGCGACGTAGCGGCCCGTGTACGAGAGCGACGGGCTGTCGGACCCGCGGTTCCCCTGCGTCCCGGTCGAGCGGACGCTCACGAACTCCGGCGTCTCGGTCTCACGGTTGAACAGGAAGACGTCGGTCGCGTCGTTGCGGTCCGCGCCGATGAGGTTGGAGGCGCGCGACGTGAAGCCGACGAACCTGCCGTCGCCGGAGATCGCGCACCAGAAGCTGTCGTCGTTGCCCTCGACGCCGTTCGAGCGCTCGCTTACGCGCTCCGTGTTCGCGGTGGGCTGCGCGATCGCCGCCGTCGCCATCGCAAGGGTGGCCAGGACGGCCATGGCGCCCCTGATAGTCCACTTCGAGGTCATAGGACCCTCCTTTGGGTGATCCGCCGCCGGCTCTGTTGCCGGCTCGTGATCCCATGGTCGAGAAAAGGAGGTCGCGCGAGTACTCAGCTCTTGACGAAGGGAGTGCTAAATCCTGAACGTTCGTCAGGTGGCGCGGCGCTTGAGCGCTTCCATGTCGAGCACCGTGATCGAACGGCGCCGGGTCTCGATCCAGCCCCGGTCGCGCAGCGCCTTGAGGGCCTGGCTCACGCCGACGCGCGACGCGCCGGTCCATGCGGCGAGCTCGTCCTGCGTCATCGGGAGCTTGATCTCGACGCCCGCGTCGGTCTCGACGCCAAACCGCTCGGCGAGCTCGAACAGGCGCCGGGCCACCCGGGCGACGGTGTCGTAAGCGGAGAACTCGACGCGCTTGCGGTCGGCGTCGCGCAGACGGGCGAGGACGGTCTCGAGCAGCAGCAGCGCGGTCGCCGGATGCTCGGTGAGCCAGGACTTGAACGAGCCCACGTCGAGGACCAGCGCCTCGATCGGCTCCATCGCGATCACGTTGGCGGAGGTCGGCTTGCCGTCGAGTGCCGAGAACTCGCCGAGGAGGTCGCCCGGGTCGCGGACGCCGAGCATCACCTCCTTGCCGTCCTCCGTGAACGTCGCGATCTTGGCGCGGCCGCTCAGCAGCATCACGACGCGGTCCGCGACCTCGGCTTCGTGGAAGATCGTCGTGCCCGCCTCGAAGCGGCGCTTGCGCCCGCCCTCGAAGAGCGCGCGCTCCTCTTCCTCGGAGAGCCGCGCCAGGAAGCCCGCCACGGCCGGGTTCGGACCCATCTCCTTTACCTTATGGGCGTGAGGCGTCTCGATCGCGTAGGCGGCACCGCGACGATCCTGGTCACCGACCTAGTCGGCTCCACGGCGATGTTCGACCGGCTCGGGGACGAAAGCGCGGAGCGGCTGCTGCGCGCCCACCTGGGCGAGCTGCGCGACCTCGTCCGCTCCTTCGGCGGGGTCGAGGTCAAGAGCACCGGCGACGGGATCATGGCGGCGTTCCCGGCCGCCTGGCTCGCGACGGAGTGCGCGGTCGCCATGCAGCGGGCGCTCCACCTGCGCAACGACCGGGTCGCCGGCTCGGACGACGAGCCGCTGCACGTCCGGATAGGGCTCCACTCGGGCGACACCACGGCCGACCGGCACGACTACTACGGGATCGCGGTCGCGGTCGCGGCCCGCTTGTGCGACAAGGCGTCGCCCGACGAGATCCTCGTCTCCGGCGTGACGCGGGGCCTCGTCGGGTCGCGCGGGGGGCATGCGTTCACCGACGCGGGGGTGCCGTCCTGGAAGGGGAGCGACGAGCCGGTGCAGGCGTGGGCGCTCGAATGGGGGCCGGGACAGCTGCCGCCGGCGACGCCGCCGGGGCTCGAGCGTCGCCGCGGCCCCCTCGTGGCCGCGGGTGCGGGCGCGCTGCTGATCGTCGGGCTGGGGGCCGGGATGCTGATGGCCAGCGACGAGGAGCCTCGCCGCGACCCGCCGCCCGTGGCCGAGGGCCGGATCGTCCGCGTCAGCGTCAGGAGCAACGGCGAGGAGACCGCGGGCGCGAGCTCGGCGGCCGAGATCTCGGGGGCCGCGTCGCACGTCGTGTTCGAGAGCACCGCCGACGACCTCGTCGAGGCGGACACGAACGGAGCCGTCGACGTCTTCCACGTCTCGATCGCCGGTGGGCTCGACCCGAAGACCGTCGAGCTCGTGAGCCGCGACGAGGACACCCTCGGGAACGGCGCCAGCACCCAGCCCTCGATCTCGGACGACGGGAACGTCGTCGGGTTCCTCAGCGTCGCGACGAACCTGGCCGGGCAGCCGGATCGCAACGGCTTCCAGGACGTCTTCATGCACCGCGTGGACGAGGGCGAGACGAGCCGCGTGAGCGTCTCGACGACGGGCGTTGCCGCGAAGGGCCGCAGCTTCGAGGTCGACGTCTCGGGCGACGGGGACTTCATCGCGTTCACGACCGCGGCCGAGAACCTCGCCGTGCAGGGCGACGACAACCGCAAGGACGACATCTTCGTGCGCGACGTGCTGGAGGGGAAGACCAACCGCGCGAACATCCGGACCGAGGATCTGAAGGAGGCGAACAAGGACAGCTCGGACCCCAGCATCTCCGCGGAGGGCGAGTACGTCGCGTTCGCCTCGCCGGCCGACACCCTGTCCAAGGGCGACACGAACAACTCCCCAGACGTCTTCCGCTACAACCGCAAGCT
>DASQDO010000567.1:0-2084 GCA_035634135.1 Actinomycetota bacterium | reverse complement strand
TCGTAGAGGACGAGGCCGACCTTGGCCCCCTTCGCCGTGACGCAGACGAGGCCGCAGTCGCGCCCGGCGGCCATCAGGATCACGTGGCCCTTGGGGCCCTCGATGAAGACCTGGGCGAGCTCGCCCTTGCCGAGCTCGGAGGCAGCACGCTCGCCGAGCGTCAGCAGCGCCGCGCTCATAGCGGCTAGGCGGTCCTCCTCCACGTGAGGGGGCAGGGCCGACGCCATCGGGAGGCCGTCGGCGCTGACGACGGCGGCCGCCTCGACCTCCGCCGAGATGGTGAGGAAGTCGTCGAGCGCGGTCGAGAGCTGGTCCGCTTTGGTCATCAGGGAGTCCTCCTGCAGAGTCACGAATGGCTAGTCATTCGCTTCGGCAGGACCCCGGAAAACCTTGAATCAGCCGGCTCGGTGGGCCCCTATCGCGTGCACCGCCGCGGCCGACATGGCTTCCAGCGGCGCGGCTTGGCCCGTCCAGATCGTGAACGAGGCCGCTGCGTGCCGGACCAGCATGCCCAGGCCCCCCCAGGCTTGCGCTCCGCCCGCCCGGGCCGCTTCGATCAGCGGCGTCGACGGGGGCGTGTAGATCAGGTCGACCACCCACTGCCCCGGCGCGAACGCAATGCCTTCCAGCACGCGCTCGCCTTTCATCCCGAGCGGGGTCGCGTTCACGACCAGGTCGGCGTCTTCGGCGAGCTTCGCCGCGTCGTCCCACGGCGCCGGTCGGGCGTCCGCGAGCCCCGCGACCGATCCCGTCCTGTCCGGGTCCCGGCCCGCGACCGTGACGTCCGACGCTCCGAGCGACTCGAGTGCCGTCACGACCGCACGGGCCGCGCCGCCGGAGCCGAGCACGAGCGCGCGCTTGCCCGTCGCGTCGAACCCCGCGTCTCCCGAGAGGAACTCCGCGAACCCGTCGACGTCGGTGTTGTGACCGATCAGCTTGTCGCCCACCCGCTGGATCGTGTTGACCGCGCCGACCTCGCGTGCGTCGCCGGAGACCTCGTCGAGGTGCTCGATCACGGCTTCCTTGTGCGGCATCGTGACGTTCGCGCCGAAGGCGCCCAGCGCACGGAGGCCGCGCACCGCATCCCCGAGCAACGCCGGCTCGACGGGCCACGACAGATACGTCCAGTCGAGCGACGTCCTCCGGAACGCCACGTTGTGGATGAGCGGCGACAACGTGTGCTCGAGCGGCCACCCGAGGATCCCGACGAAGCCGCTCCCCTGCTTCACGAGCAGCCCAGCGCTTCGTAGACGGCCTTGTCCTGCAGGAACTCGTCGTAGGTCTCGCTGAACGCGTGCCGGCCGTCGCAGTCGGCGAGGACGTAGAAGAGCCAGTCGCCGTCCGCCGGCTCGGCCGCCGCCGCCAAGGCCTCGGCCCCCGCGGCTCCGATCGGCGTCGGCGGGAGCCCGGGGTACAACCGCGTGTTGTAGGGGGAGTCGGTCGCGAGCTCGCTCACGGTCAGGCCGAGCTTGTGGTCGCGGATCGCGTAGTTGACGGTGGCGTCGATGCCCAGCTTCTCGCCGATCTCGAGCCGGTTGTAGATCACGCGCGCCACCTTCGGCCGTTCGGAGTCGAGCTTCGCCTCCGCCTCGATCATCGACGCGATCACGATCGCCTCGTAGCGGCTGTAGCCCATCGACTCGGCGACGGAGAAGTCGAGCGGCGCGACCTGCTCCTCCATCTCCCCGACGAGCTTGCGCGCGACGTCGACCTCGTCGTCGTTCTCACCGACCTGGTACGTCGACGGGAACAGGAGCCCTTCGTGGCTCGTGATGCCGGACGGCAGCAGCGACGACCGCACCTTGCCCTTCTCGAGGACCCTGAGGAAGCGCTCGCCCGAGAGGTCCGTCTGCTCTTCGAGTATGCGGCCGAAGTCCTCCAGCCACAGCCCCTCGGGGAACGTGACCGACACGGACTCCGCCACCGGCGGGTTGTCGACGAGCGCCGCGAGCGCGTCCTTCGCGGTGAGCCCCGTCCGGATCTCGTAGCGGCCGGCCTGGATGTCGTCCGCACCCCCCTCGAGGTACGCGGCGATGCGGAAGCCGAACGCGGACTCGATCACGCCTTTCTCTTCGAGGAGCTTG
>DASQDO010000566.1:0-2638 GCA_035634135.1 Actinomycetota bacterium | reverse complement strand
GCGACGGACGGACCGGGCGGCTGCACGACCGCACCGCGCTGCTACACGCAGGCACGGGGTGCCGGTGCTTCGGCGATCCTCCCGTCACGGGCGACGCGCTGCTCGTCGCGCTGACCGCGGCGGCGCCGTCCGCGACCGTCCTCCTGCGGATCGAGTGCGCCGTCGAGGGCGTCGGCGTCGACCCGCGCGATCCTCCGCTGCGATGGGAGGCATGGACGGGACGCGAGTGGACGCCGTGCGAGGTCGAGCGCGACGAGACCGGCGGGCTGAACCGCCCCGGCGACGTCCTGCTGGGCGTGCCTCCGGGTCACACCGTCGCGGCGTTCGGGGGCCGCGCCGGTGGATGGCTGCGCTGCCGGCTCGTCACGCCCGGCCCCCGGCAGCACGCGTACCGTCAGTCGCCGCGCATCTACCGCATCGTGGCGGGCACGGTCGGCGGGACGACGTCCGCAGTCCACGCCGACGTCGTCGAGAACGAGATCGTCGGGACGTCCGAGGGAACGCCGGGCCAACGGTTCCCGCTGCGTCACTCGCCCGTCGTGCCCTCCGGCGAGCCGCCCGTGCTCGAGGTCTCGACACCCGCCGGCTGGAGCGAGTGGTCGCAGGTCGAGACGTTCGCGTTCAGCGGCGCCGGCGACCCCCACTTCGACCTCGACGAGGCCGCGGGCGAGGTCCTGCTCGGCCCCGCCGTGCGCGAGCTCGACGGCACCGTGCGCCACTACGGGGCGATCCCTCCCGCGGGCGCGACGCTGCGACTCCGGTCGTACCGGGCCGGAGGCGGTTCCGAGGGCAACGTCTCCGCCGGCGCGATATCGGTCCTCAAGAGCGCGATCCCGTTCGTCACCGCGGTCGAGAACCGGCGCGCGGCGACGGGCGGCGTCGCAGTCGAGGACCTCGAGTCCGCGAAGGCGCGCGGCCCCCTCGTGCTGCGCACGCACGACCGTGCCGTGACCGCGTCGGACTACGAGACGCTCACGCGCAGGGTCGCCCCGGAGATCGCGCGCGTGAAGTGCCTGGGACCGGAGGACGCCGCGGGGGCCGTGCGCGTGCTCGTCGTTCCCGCGGTGCACGACGACGGGCGCGGCCATCTCGACGTCGACGCGCTCGTCCCCCTCGAGGAGACGCTCGAACGGATCGCGCGACACCTCGACGAGCGCCGGCCCGTCGGGACCAGCGTCCGGGTGCAGCCTCCGACCTACCAGGCCGTCACGATCGTCGCCCGCTTGCGCGCGCAGCGCGGGCACAGCGCGCGGCGCATCCGCTCCGACGCCCTGGACCACCTCTACCGCTACTACCACCCGACGACCGGGGGCCCCGGCGGAGACGGCTGGCCCTTCGGAAGGCCGTTGCACCTGGGCGAGGTCCACGGCGTGCTCCAGCGCGTCCCGGGGATCGACCTGGTCGAGGACGTCCGGCTCTTCCCCGCCGACCCCGTCACCGGCGAACGGGCCGACCCCGTCCACCGCCTCGACCTCGACCCGTCGACGGTCGCGTACTCGTACGAGCACCGCGTCCTGGTGGAGGACTCGTGAGCCCGGGCCGCGGGCCCGCGCCGGGCCTCGCCACGCCCCATCCGCTGGGCGCGCTGCTGCCCTCGGTCTACCAGGACGACGACTTCGTCCAGCGCTTCACCGCGGGGCTGGACGACGTGCTCGCGCCGGTCCTGTCGGTCCTCGATTGCCTCGACGCGTACGTGGACCCCGCGCTCGCGCCGGAGGACTTCGTGGCGTGGCTCGAAGGCTGGGCCGGCCTCGAGCGCGACGAGGACGTCCCGCTCGAACGACGCCGCGCGATGGTCGCGTCGGCCACCGCCGCCTACCGGATGCACGGGACCGCCCGCGGCATCGCCGCTACGGTGCGCGCTCTTACGGGGGCCGAGCCCGCGGTGCGCGACACCGGAGGCGCGACCTGGTCGGTCTCGCCGGTCGCGGCACCTCCCGAGCCCGCGGCCCCCGAGGTCGTCGTGACGGTCCCGCCGGGGCTCGACGTCGACCTGCGCGCGAGCGACCGTGCCGTGGCGGCCGCGAAGCCCGCGCACGTGCCGCACCGCGTGGAGGTCGCGCCGTGATCGCGTGCCGCGACTGCGGTACCGAGAACCCCGAGGTCGCGACCTTCTGCCGCAACGCGCGCTGTGGTGCCTTCCTCGGCTGGCACTCCGCCGGCGACGCCGCGACCGCGCCGCTGCCGGTAGCCCGCGAGGTCGAGGACGTCGACCGCGTGCAGGAGCTCTTCGTCGGCGTCGCCCCGCGCGGGACTGCGCGCGCCGACCCCGCTGGGACGCCGGGGGTCGACCTGTGGGTGCATCCGGCCGCAGTGGAGGTCGAGCCCGGTGCTCCCGCGCTGATCGAGCTGCGAGTCCACAACTCCGGCACGGTCGTCGACCGGATCACGATCTCGGTCGAGGGCGACGCGGCGCCGTGGGCGACGGTCGTCGTCGGCGGTCCGGCCGAGGCCGCCCCGCGGGCTTCCGGCGACGCGAACCTCTACCCGGGCGACGGTGCCTCCGCGACGATCTCGCTCGACCCCCCGCGGGACCCTCCGGCACGCGCCGGCACGGTCCGACTCGTCGTCCGCGCGCGCTCGTCCGAGGACCCCGCCGTGTCGGCGACGCGGCACGTGACCGTCGTCGTCCGGCGCT
>DASQDO010000565.1:0-5662 GCA_035634135.1 Actinomycetota bacterium | reverse complement strand
CCGTCGCGGCCCTGTACGCGCTCGGAGGCGTGCTGCTGCTGGTGAAGCCGGAGCGCACGACCCGCTCCGAGGCCGGCGGCGCGGCCCTTCTGGCCCTCGCGTTCGCGACGAAGCCGCAGACCGCGTTCCTCCTGCCGGTGGCGGCGCTGGTCCTCGGGTTCCGGCACTTCCGGGCCAAGGGGGAGCCGCGCGACCTCGCGCTTCGGCTCGGCATCCCCGTGGGGACCTTCTTCGCCGTCTGGTTCGCGCTCGCTCTGCCGTTCGGGCTGACGCCGGGGCCGCTGCTCGGCTTCTACGCCGACGCGGGGTCGACCTATCCGTACACGAGCGTGTGGGCCTTCAACCTGTGGGGGCTCGCAGGGTTCTGGCGTGCGGACTCGGGGCCGGACCCGGTCCAGATCTTCGGGCTCCCGGCCGTGGCGGTCGGCATCCTCGCGTTCTGCGTAGGGGCCTCGTTCGTCCTCGGGAAGGCCTTCCGAGCGCTGTCGCAGAGGCGCCCCGAGGCCGAGGTCCTGCTCGCGGCCGGCGGCGCCATCGTCTGCCTGTCGTTCGCGCTGCTGACGAGGATCCACGAGCGCTACCTGTTCCTCGGCCTCGTGTGCCTCGCCCCGTTGATCGTCTACCCGCGTCTGCGCGCCTTGTTCGGCGCGCTGTCGCTCCTCTACATGGTCAACCTCTGGTTCCCGTGGGTCTTCTACGTCGAGCAAGCGGGCCTGACGACGCTGAACGTCCGCGGGCTCTTCGACGCCGTCTACGGGACCGTCCAGGACAGCGCGCAGAAGAAGCTCTTGAGCATCGTGACCGCGGCGGCGTGCGTGTTCCTCGCCGTGCGCATCTGGGACCTCTTGAAAGGGGCCGCGGCGGCGCCGGCGACCGTGCGCGAGCCGGCTTTCACGCGACCGGCGGGGCCGTGGAAGATGGGCCTGCATCCCATCGGGCGCAAGGGGGCCGCGCTCGCAGGCGCCGTGTTCCTCGTGGTCGTGCCGACGCGGCTGATCGGGCTCGCGAGCCCGCAGGAGATGTACTTCGACGAGATCTATCACGCACGTACCGCGGGCGAGTACCTCGCGGGCCGCGACGCGTACGAGTACACGCACCCGCCGCTCGGCAAGGAGCTGATGGCGCTCTCGATCGCGACGTTCGGCCGGTGGGACGTCGAGCGCGGAGAGGATCCTCCGGCGGGCCTGGTGGGTGCCTCGGTCGACTCCGACGGCACGACCGCGGCGTGGGCCTCGCCCTCCGCCGCGGGCGACGGCGGCGTCCTGTGGACGGCCACGACCGGGGACGGCTGCACGCTCTCGTCGGTAGCCGACGGCATCCCGCTCGACGTCGAGCCGACCGCGGTCGCGCTCGCGCCCGGGGGCGCGTTCGTCGCCGGCGTCTCGGGCCAGCGGTTCGTCGTCGCGCGCTACTCGGGGAACGTGAAGCAGTGGCAGACGCGCGTCGACGGACGCGTCGTCGACCTCGCGGGCTCGGGCGAGGTGGCGTTCGCCGTCGACGAGGACCGCAAGCTCTGGCGGGTCGACTCCGCGGGCGCCGGCGCGCTGTCGGAAGGCGCCGTCGCCGTCGCCGCCGACCCTGCCGCGGCGGCGGACGCCGCGCTGGCGGGCATCTGGGTCGCGTTCCCCGACCAGCGGGTCGTCTCGGCGTACGACTCGCAGGGGACCCTCGTCGCGAGCCCCGCGACCGAGCAGGGTGCCGACGATGTGATCGTCGTCCCCGAGTCGGACCGCGTCGTCGCGTTCGACGCGGACACCGGCCTCCTCGAGACGATCGACAGTCAGAGCCGCGTGTGGGAGCGGTCGCTCGACACCAACGGCGAACGGATCGCGGCGACGCCGCGGCAGGGGATCGTCTACGCCTTCGACGGCCGCTCCGTCGAGATGGTCGAGCCGCGCGCTCTCGCGATCATCGGCGACGCCGAGCTCCCGTTCGACGCGGAGGCGTTCGTGCCCCTGACCGAGAGTGGCGCCCTGCTCGCCGCGGGCTCGGGCGAGAGCGCGTGCATCGCCGGCAACGCGTTCTTCGCGTGGCGGCTCCCGGGAGCGCTGCTCGGCGCGCTCGTACCGGCGCTGGTCTTCCTGCTCGCGCTTCGTTGTACCGGCAACTCCCTCGCCGGCCTGCTGGCGGCCGCCTTCGTCGCGCTCGACGGCCTCGGCTTCGCGATGGCGCGCATAGCGACGCTGGACAGCCAGGCGACGGCGCAGATCATGGCTGCGTGGGTGGCGTTCGCCTCCACGTACTTCCACGCGCACGCGCTCGCGCGCGGGGACCGGCGCGGCAGCATGCGGCTGGGCAGGCTGTGGCTCGGCGCTACCGGTCTCTTCCTCGGTCTGGCGATCGCGACGAAGTGGGTCGGCGTCTACTCGTTCCTTCTGATCGGAGCGGTCGTGGTCGCCGACCTGATCGTGCGGCGCGAGCGGGGCATCGGCGTCCTCTTCCCCCGCTTCGGCGTGGCGGTCCCCGCGATCGTCGCGATCGTGGTCGCGCTGCCGCTCGCCGTCTACGTGGCGTCGTACGCGCCGTACATGTCGCTCGGGAACTCGTTCGGCGACGTGCTGCGCCTGCAGAAGGCGATGTTCGACTACCACCGCAACCTGACGGCCGACCACCCCTACGCGTCGTCGTGGTACGGCTGGCCGCTGGGGCACAAGGCCGTCGCGATGTGGACGGGGGCCCAGGGGACCGAGACCGGCGCCATCACCGCGATCGCGAACCCCATCGTCTTGATAGGCGGGCTGTGGGGCCTCGGCGTCGTGGCCTTCGCCGCGTGGCGCGAACGCGTCCTGGCCTACGCGCTGCTGCCGGTCGCCGCGCTGGCGCAGTACCTGCCGTGGATCGTCGTGAGCCGCGCCGCCTTCCTGTACCACTACCTGCCCGTGGTGCCGTTCCTCGCGATCGGGCTGGCGTCGGCCCTGCTGGGGCGCGAGGGCGACTCGCGGCTGAGGAGGTACGAAGCCGGGTTGGTGCTGGCCGCCGCCGTCGCGGTGTTCACGGTGACGCTGCCCGAGCTCGACGGCTGGTTCGTGTCGCCGCAGTTCCACGAATCGCTCCACGGGTGGTTCCCGTGGCTGTTCTGAGCTAGGGGGCCCTCACCGGCGCGGCGTCGATCTCGTAGGGATCGCCGGTCTTCGTCCAGAACACGAGCGCCTGCACGCTCACGCGGTCGGGCGCCACGGGGTAGAGCGCGCCCTCGGGCACGTCGACCGGCGTCGTGATGACGAACGGCCCCTGCCATCCCGTCCCGTCGAGCGGGCGCACGAGGTAAGAGATCTCGCCGGCCGGGTCGTACTGCTCGGTCTGGAAGAAGAGGTAGAGGTTGTTCTCCTCCGCGTTGTAGGTCAGCGTCGGGAAGTCGACGTCTTCGATCCTGTCGCCGTCGAGCGCGATCTCGGACGTCGTCCACGGCTCTGCTTCGGTCTTGCGGTAGTAGGTGAGGTTCGCGGAGTCGTCCTCGCGCAGGACGAGGTGTGCGGTCCTCTGGCGGTCGTAGACGACGTCGGTAGCGCCGACGAACGACTCGGTCGGCAGCTCCTCCTCCTCGAAGAACTCGAACGTCCCGTCCTCCGACGGCCCCGGCGAGTAGCGGCTCGACCATCCGGTCGTCTGGTCGGCGCGGCGGAACGTCACGAGCAACGACGAGCGTCCGTCGGCCGCGACGGAGACCAGCGGCGGGACCTCCTGGCCCGTGTTCGTCAGGACGCCTTCGTCGGTCAGGTGGATGCCGCCCTCCGACGTCAGCGCGGCGTACGCGGGGGCGTCGCCCTCGGTGCTCTGCTGGACCCAGACGACGTGCGCGGTCTGGTTCTGCTCGTCCCACGCGACGTCGACGTGGAGGTCGGTCGTGTCGTCGTCGATCTGGATGAGCCGGCTCGGCTTCCACTGCTCGGGCTTGTTCTTCAGCCGGACGTAGTTGACGGAATCGCCGTCGCTGTACGCGACGTGCAGGCGGTCCTTCGAGTCGACGTCGACCGACAGGGACTTCGCGCCGACGACCTCGTCGAGGACGAAGGGCTCCTCCCAGGTGGCGCCGCTCGAGGCCCCGTCCTTGACGAGGTTGAGCGACTCCTCCGTCGGATAGACGAACACCATCGTGCCGTCGCTGAGCGTCACGACGCGCTGCTGGCCGATCCAGCGGGCGTGCGTGGCGTCCGGCGTCACGCCGGTGGCGACCGTGCTGATCTGCTCGTTGGGCTCGGGCCGAGCCGTCTCGTCGCTGGAGTCCCTGAGGCTGATCACGCCGATGATGCCGATCCCGATCCCGACGAGGATCATCGTGAGCCCGATCCAGTTCCCCACCGGCCACCCGGCGAACCGCCCGGCGGGCTGGAGCTCCTTGGCCTCGGCGAGGTCGCTCTCCTCGACGATGATCGTCGAGGTCTCGTCCTGGAGGTAGGGAGCGACGAGGTCGGGGGCCGCCTCGTCCTGGGCCGTGCCGTCGTGTGCGGCGTCGTCGTCGAGGGCAGTCCCGGTGTGGGGGGCGTCGTCGAGGGCGACCTCGATGGAGCCGGGCCCCTCCGGCTCGGCCGGGGCGTCCGCGTCTTCTGCGCCGGCCGTCTCGGCGTCGAGGATTTCAGTTTCGCCGGCCTGGTCCTCGACGGGAGCCTCGCCCTCGCCGGGAGCTTCGAGCTCGTCGGCGGGAGCCTCGGCTTCGGGCTCGGTCTCGACCGGGGTGGCGTCGACCGTGGTCTCGTTCGTGACGGGGGCCTCGCCCTCGACCGGAGCGGCGACGTCCATGGAGGCTTCGTCCTCCACGGGCGCCTCGCCCTCGACGGGGGGCTCGACCGCGGTCTCGGCCTCTGCGGGGGCTTCGGCTTCGGGCTCCTCGGCCTCCGGCGGGGTCTCGGGCTCGAGGACGATCTCGGCCTCGGGCTCCTCCGGAGCCTCGGGCTCTTCGACAACCTCAGGCGCCTCGGCAACCTCCGGCTCGGCGCCCGTCGTCAGCGACGTCACGCCCTCGCCCGCCGTCAGGTAGAGACCCGCCAGCGAGTCGCCCAGCTCGGCCTCCACGGCCGCCCGGGCGTCGTCCGGCGGCTCGGCGCCCACGACCAGCACACAACGCTGGGCCGAGTTGAGCTCGGCCGGCTCCGATAGGTCGAACCACGCCGCGTGGCGGGCCGCCAGGCCGCCGCCCGCGTCCGGGGCGACCCCGGCCTCGCGCAGCTTCGATCCCGGGAGGCCGCCCAGCGCCGTCAGCTGGCGGGCGATCTGGCCCGCGGCCGTCGCCGATGCCTCGGCCAGCCCGACAACCAACACGACGCCGCCCCGGGCGTCGAGCGTTATCGCGCCGCCGGCCGCACCCTCGACCGGGACGGGCCCGGCGCCGAGCAGGTAGAGCCGCTCGCCGAGAGGAGCCTCACCGGCCTTGATCGAGTCGACGAGAGCGCGCCAGGCGCGCATCTGGTCGCTCTCGGCCGCGGGAGACGAAGCGTTTGCCATCGGTTATGGGTGTGGGGGAGCTACTTGGTGGGGTCCGGCTCTTTGTCGCCGGCGTCGTCGGTCACCATGTCGAGGAGCCAGGGCCCCTCGTTCTCGAGCTCCGCGGACGAGTCCGAGGCGGCCCCGACCGCAGCCGGCACCGCGGCCGGCTCGGGAGCGTCCATCGCCGGCTGGACCGGCCCGGAGGAGTCGGTCTTCGCGGCCTTGCCCTTCCCCCCGGAAC
>DASQDO010000564.1:0-6675 GCA_035634135.1 Actinomycetota bacterium | reverse complement strand
CGGGAGCGGCGCGTGAACCTCGGCGGCGATGCCCTCCCACGCGTATCCGAGGTCTAGCGGCGACAGAGCCTCGACCGCGGCCGCGCAGGAGTCGCACTCCGCCAGGTGGGCGCGCACCTCTTCGGGGGGTCGAAGCCCCTCCGCGATCAACGGCAGGATCTCCCGGGGGTGGTCGTTCATGCGTCCATCTCCGCGCGGATCTGTTGCCGGGCGCGGTGCAGCCGGCTCTTGAGCGTCCCGATCGGGACGCCGAGGCAGCGCGCGACGTCGACGAGCCTCTGCCCGCGGAAGACCACGCGCTCCATCACGTCGCGCTGTTCGGCGGGCAGCCGGTCGACCGCCGCGCGCACGCGTGCGGCGTCGAGGTTCGCGAGCGCCTGCTGGTCGGCCGCGTCTCCGAGGACGTCGTCGGTCACCGGGGCGGGCACGTCGATCCGTTTGCGGGCGAGAGAGGCGAGGCGCCGGCGCGCGATCGCCCACAGCCACGCGCCGACGTCGCCCTCCCCTCTGAAGGAGCCGGGGTTGCGCCAGGCCGCCACGAAGCAGTCCTGCAGCGCCTCCTCCGCGAGGTCCCGCGACGAGGTCGCGCGGGCGAGCCTGCCGGCGAGCCACGGTGAGTGGCGCCGGTACAGCAGCTCGAGAGCGCTTCGGTCCCCGTCGGCCATGGCGGTGATCAGCTCCTCGTCCGTCCGCATCGTCGAGGGGGTTGTCGCCGCGGGTGCCCCGAAGGTTCCCGTCAGGCCCCGGTTTCGGCGGCGGGTTCTTCGTCGTCCCGTCCGGGCTTGGCCGCCAGGACCAGCGGGAGGAGCATCAGCGGTATCGAGAGCTCGCGGATCATGTCCTTCGGGAACAGGACGCCGAGCGGGCGCAGCGCGAGCGCGAGCAGGGCGACGAGCACGAAGACGGCACCCACGGCGTTGCGTACGCGCACCGCTTGGACGAGCCCGACGATCAGCGCGGCCCCCACCGCCGCGAGCAGGGGAGCGCTCGCCGCGCCCAGCTGCGACTCGAGGTCCGCGCCCGCAGCCATCGTCGACGCGACGCCGATCGCCTCGAGCCACCCGAACGGCGGGAGAGCGAAGAACCCCTCGGTCGCCTCAAACGACCACTCACCGAACTGCATCCGGATGTACACGTACCAGCACGCGAACAGCGCGGGGCCGATCGACAGCAAGGCGATCCGCCGCACGGCGGTGCCGAGGTCGCGGTGCGACAGCCACCGCACGAGCTCCCACAGCGCGAGGCCCGCCGGCACCAGAAGGAACGGCTCCTTGACCAGACATGCGGCCGCGGCCGCGAACGCGCCCCACACCAGCCTTCGCCGCACCCAGAACAGCAGGGCCAGGGCGGTGAAGGCGGCGCCGACGGTCTCGCTCGTGAGCGCGGTCAGCGCGTAGACGAGACCCGGGTTGAACGCGACCGCGAGCCCGCCCCAGGGCGTCCAGCCGAGCTCCGCCGAGAGCCTGCTGACCGCGATCGCCGCGATCGCCAGGCCCGCGAACCCCAGCAGCAGCAACGCCACCGGCACGGCACGCGTCTGGCCGAAGCTCGCGCCCCATCCGAGCCAGCCGTAGCCGGCGTGGCCGTACCGGTAGGCGGACTTGTCGATCAGCGTGTGGGCCTCGCCGGTAGCGAAGGGGTCCGTCGCGATCGCGTAGAAGTAGACGCCGTCGTAGTGCGCGTCGTTGACGAAGGCGAACTCCGGGTCGGCCGTCCGGGCGAAGTTCGCCATGGGCTCACTCGCCTCCATCCGGACGAGGATGCTGGGCTTGCCCCCTGCCTTGTCGACGGCGATAGCGACGGGAACGGCCGCGACGAGCAGCGTCACGATCGCGCACCAAAGTGACACGGTCTCGGCCCGCTGTCTCTCGCCTCCCGCCGCCCTCATGAGGCTGCATTGTCGCGCCCCCCGGCCGGTTCGATACCTTGTGACCCCTAGGCGACCCTTCACGAGGAATCGAACGAATGTCCCGAGTCGTGATCACCATGCCCGCGTACCGGGCCGAGGCGACGGTCGAGAAGACCGTCGCGGCGATCCCACCGGGGACCGCGGACGAGCTGATCCTCGTCGACGACGCGAGCCCGGACCGCACCGCCGAGATAGCGCGGTCGCTCGGCATCAAGGTCCACGTCCACCCTCAGAACAGGGGCTACGGGGGCAACCAGAAGACCTGCTACACGATGGCGCTCGAGAGCTCGGCCGACGTGGTCGTCATGCTCCATCCTGATTACCAGTACGAACCGAAGTCCGTGCCGCTGCTGATCGCGCCGATCCTCGCGGGCGAGGCGGACATGACGTTCGGGTCGCGCTTCGCCGGGCTCGGCGACCCGATGGCGGGCGGGATGCCCGTGTACCGGTTCGTCGGCAACCGCCTGACGACGACGCTCGAGAACGTGCTGCTCGGCTCGCGCTTCTCGGAGATGCACAGCGGGATGCGCGCCTACACGCGCCGGTGCCTGCTGTCGCTGCCGTTCCTCGGGTACTCCGAGGACTTCGGGTTCGACACCCAGCTGATGGTCGACGCCGTGACGTCGGGGCTGCGCGTCGTCGAGGTGCCGATCCCGACGCGCTACACGAAGGAGTCGTCGTCGATCAGCATCGTCAAGTCGCTGAAGTACGTCGCGCACAGCCTGGTCCACACGTCGCGGCAGGTCGCGCGCCGCGGCCGCCGGGGGCGTCGCTACCCGGTCGCCCGTGCGCGCGCACTGCCCCCGTCCGGCGGGCCGTCGAGCACGACGGTCCGCGGGCGTGTCGACACCGAGGCCGCGCTCGCGCTCCTTCGTTCGTACGTCCTGCCCGGAGGCAGGGTCCTCCAGGTCGACGCGGTCGCGAGCGTCGTCGACGCGCCGTTGCCGCCGGGGTGGAGCGGCCTCGGAGCCCGCGCCGTCGCCGTGGGGGCCGAGTGCGACGTCGGGATCGTGCTCGAGTCGAACGGCGACTTAGCGCCGCTGCGGTCGATCGCGGCCCACCTCTCGGACTCGGGGGCAGTCGTGGTCCCGGCGAGCCGGTCCAAGGGCGACGCCGTCGCCGCGGCCGTGGCCTTGCGCGCCGCGGGCTTCGAGATGGTCCAGTGGGAGCCCCCGCCCGACGAGACCTCGTCGGCGCTCGCCGTGGCGCGTCCCCTTCCGGGCTGAGCCCCGTCAGGCGTGGAAGGTGACGCCCTTCGCGAGCGCCACGAGGATCGACGCCTTCAGCTTGCTCGGCGGTGTCCCCGCGTCGGTCCACCAACCCCTCAGCACGTCGTGCGTGAGGTCGCCGGTGCGGACGTACGCGTTGTTGACGTCGGTGATCTCGAGCTCGCCGCGTCCCGAGGGCTCGAGCCCGCGCACGATGTCGAACACCCGCGCGTCGTACATGTAGCAGCCGGTGACGACCAGGTCGCTCGGAGGGTCGGCCGGCTTCTCGGTCACCGCGACGATCCGGTCGTCCGAGAGCGTGACGACGCCGAACCGGCGGGCGTCTTCGAGCGCGACCCGCTTCAGCAGCAGCTTGGCGCCGGACTCCTGCCGCCGGTAAGCGTCGACGTACTCGGTGAGGTCCTCCTGGAAGATGTTGTCCCCGAGGATCACGACCATCCGATCCGATCCGACGAACGGCTCCGCCTTCGCGAGCGCGTCCGCGATCCCGAGCTCGCCGGCCTGTTGCGCGTAGGAGATCCGGGCGCCCAGCTCCGAGCCGTCGCCGAGGAGGGTCTGGAACTGGTCGATCTCCTGTCCGGTGACGAGGACGATGTCGCTGATCCCGGCCGCGACCAGCGACCTGATCGGGAAGAAGATCATCGGCTCGTCGAAGACGTCGAGCAGGTGCTTGTTGATCACGCGCGTCACCGGCAGCCACCGCGTCCCGAGACCACCCGCCAGCACGACGCCCTTCAAGCGATCCCCCTCACGTAAGCCGCGACCGAATCCCGCCAGTCCTCGAGCGGAAGCCCGAGCTCCCGAGCCCGCGTCAGCTGCAACGTACTGTCCGGGGGCCGCGGCGCGATCACCCGCCCGGCCCCCGCGGCGTACGACGCGGAGTCGACGCGTTCCACCCGCACGTCCCGGCCCGCGACGGCGAGGGCCGCGGCCGCGAGGTCGGCCCACGAGCACGGCTGTCCGTCGCCGGCGACGTGTAGTCGTCCGGTGACCTCCGGCCGGCCGACGAGCGCGGCCAGGGCCCGCGCGAGCGCGGCCGCGCTCGTGGGGCGCCCGACCTGGTCGTCGACGACTCGCAGAGGCGGCGGCGCGGCGAGGATCGTCCGTACGAAGTTGCGCCCGTCGCCGAAGACCCAGGAGGTGCGGACGACGAGGTCGCGCTCGATGTCGAGGTGGCCCTCGCCCGCGAGCTTCGTGCGCCCGTAGACGTTGAGGGGGCCGGTCGTGTCGTCCTCGCCGTAGGGCGCGGCGTCGCCCGAGAAGACGTAGTCGGTGGAGAGGTACAGGACCCTCGCGCCGGCGGCGCGGGCCGCGTCGGCGACGAGACGCGTCCCCCCGTCGTTGACCGCGGCGGCCGCCTCGGGCTCGGCCTCGCACGCGTCGACGTTGGTAATCGCCGCCGCGTGGACTACCACCGCGGCCCCCTCCACGGCCGCGGTCACCGCAGCCGCATCGGTGACGTCGAGCTCGTCGTGCGAGCGGAAGTCGCCGTGGGGGAGCAGCGCGCGGAGCGCGGCCCCCACCTGGCCGTCGCCGCCGGTGACGAGGACCCTCCCGCTAACCATCCAGTTGCGGGTTCGAGCGGTCCCTGTCCGACAGGATCGGGTCCTCGAGCGCCCACGGGATCGCGAGCGTCGGGTCGTCCCACGCCACGCCGTGCTCGTCGCTCGCGTCGTACTCCTGCGTGACGAGGTAGACGAGGTCCACGTCGGTGAGCGCGAGGAAGCCGTGCGCGACGCGCGGCGGCACGTAGATCGTGCACGGCGCCGATTCGCCGACCGTGATCGTCTCGACGACCGGCTCGTCGCCGCGGAGGTCGGCGAGCGCGACCTGCGCCGTCCCCCGCACCACGTACCAGAGGTCGGCCTGGCTCAGGTGGTAGTGGAGGCCGCGCAGCACGCCCCGCTGCGAGTGCGAGTGGTTCGCCTGGCGGTACTCGCCGAAGCGCGCGATCTCGGAGAAGAAGCCGCGCCCGTCCTCGTGGCGCTCGACGGGTGTGACGACGACGCCGTCGATGGAGGTCACCGCGGGACCCGGTCGTCGTAGAGCGATTCTGCCTCGGCCACCAGCGGCTCCCACCAGTCACGGTGAGCGCGGTACCAGTCGACCGTCGCGCGGAGCCCGTCCCTGACGCCGACACGCGGCCGCCACCCGAGCGCGCGCATCTTCGACGAGTCGACCGAATAGCGGCGGTCGTGCGAGGGACGGTCGTACGCGGTGAGGTAGACCGCGTCGTCGCCGCGCCCGGCGAGGCGGGCAATGTCCCGGGCTATCTCGACGTTGCTCACGGGATCGCCCTCCGGGCCGACGTTGTAGGCGCCGGGGGCAGGACGCTCGTCGACCAGCACCTCGACCGCGTCGCACACGTCGTCGACGAACATCCAGTCGCGCACGTAGCCGCCGTCACCCCACACCGGGAGGTCCTGACCCGACAGGGCGCGCACGGTCCATCGGGCGATCGCCTTCTCGGGGTGCTGCCACGGCCCGAAGCAGTTCGTGGGCCGGACGACGAGCACGCGCACGTCGCCTTCGTAGCCGAGCGCGAGGTCGTCGGCGAGGGCCTTCGAACGCGCGTACGCGCTCGTCGCGAGGCCCTCCCCGGGCTCCTTGTCGGCTTCGACGAACGGCGCCTCCAGAGCGGGCCCGTAGACCTCGTCCGTCGAGAAGTGGACGAGCAGCTCGGCCCCCGCTCTCTCGGCTGCGGCGAGCACCGTCCGCGTGCCGTCGACGTTCGTCCGGAAGAAGGCGCTCTCGTCGGTCTCGCTGCGCGTGACGTGCGTCTCGGCAGCGAGGTGGACGACGACCCGCGCACCGGCGAGATGCTCGTCGAGGGGGTCGGCCGCCACGTCGACACGCTTCGTGTCGACGTCCGGCGGGAGCCTGCGAGGGTCCGCCGCATAGGTGCCGGCGTCGAGGTTCGTCACCTCGAGGCCCTTGCCGAGCAGTCGCCTGACGACCGCGGACCCGATGAAGCCCAGCCCGCCGGTGACCACGATCCGCCCTTGCACCCGGCGCATGCTACGCGGTCGGTGCGGGCGCGTCGGCCGGAACCATCGGCCCGGCCCCGCCGTCGAACGTTCCGTGAGACGAGCCGCCGCGCTGTTCGCCGGGATCGCCTTGGCCCTCGTGTGGTCGCAACCGGCGTCCGCCCTGTGCGCGGAACCGCCGTCGTTGGGGCGGGCGATCGCCGAGACCTCTGTCGTCTTCGCCGGGACCGTCACCGATACGTCCAGCGAGGGCCGGTGGGCGACCGTCGCGGTCTCCGACGTGTGGAAGGGAGACGTCGCCGCGGAGGTCGAGGTGCGCGGCGGCCCCGAGGACCCTCCGGGACCCATCAGCGCGTCGTCGAGCGTCGAGCGGACCTATCGCCGCGGCGAGACCTACCTCGTCTTGCCGTATGCCGGGTCCGGCGAGGTCTTCAGCGACAACGCCTGCTCGGGGACGACCGTCTACCGGGAGGGCCTCGCCCGGCTCCGCCCTGCGGGCGCGCACGCCCCGCCGGAGGAGCCCGAAGCGGCTTCGTCCGGCCGCACGCCC
>DASQDO010000563.1:0-2404 GCA_035634135.1 Actinomycetota bacterium | reverse complement strand
ACTTCCAGGAGATTCGCGACAACTTCGTCCGGGTCCTCGAGGCGCTGATCGAGGGCGGCTCCAAGGTTGCGATCGCCACGCACGACGACTGGCTCGTCGAGCGGTCACTCGAGCTCGTCGAGCGGCACGGGCTGGGCCCTGACGACTACGAGTTCCAGATGCTCCTGGGGGTGCGCGAGGCCCTCGGCGACCGTCTCGTCCGCGACGGCCACCGCCTCCGGATCTACGTGCCGTACGGGCGTCGCTGGTACGAGTACTCGATGCGTCGGCTCCAGGAGAACCCCAAGATCGCCACGTACGTGGCGCGGGACACGATCGGCCGCCTCGTCCCCGGCGGCAACGGCGGGGGCACGACCGGCTGACCGGCCCGCGTCGACCGGCGCATCAGGTCCGCGGACGCATTCGCGAGACTTCCCCCGGGACCCCCACCTGAACACCCCTCGCGTCCAGCGTGGTGCGGCCCGGCGTGCCGGTGGGTGACGCTCCGTGACGACTTCGTGCCGGGGTGGGACGAAAGCCCGCGGCCGGCTCAGCGCGACTGGAGCGCGTCCAGCGCGATCCCCAGGGCGACGGCCGTGCGGCGGTCGATCCGCCAGTCGGCGTCGCCGCTCAGGTCGAGGATGTAGCGGTCGCGCAGGCCGATCGGGCGGCGGAGGCCGCCGACGGGCTGGCCGCCGGCGGTGATCGTGAAGTGGAAGACGATCGGGATCAGCTCGCCGTAGGGGACGAGGTCGATCGCGCGTCGCAGGAGCGCTACGGGCGCGCTCTTCTCGAACGCCATCCCGACCTCTTGCTCCTCCGCGTCGAGGAGTCGCCACGTCGACCGGAGAAGGGACGCCCCGAAGACCTTCTCGAGCACGCCCGCACGGCCGCCTTCGGGGAGGAGGACGTCGTAGCGGCCCCGGAACTCCATCAGGCCGCGCGCCTTCAGGCGAAAGAGCTCCTCGCCTTCGTCCTGATCGGCGAAGAACCGGATGTCCTCCTTGATCGCGAGCTTCTTCTGGCGCACGAACGCGAGCGGGTCGCCGGGGCTCTTCCCGTCCCCGCCGAGCGTCGAGACGCGGTAGAGGTTGGCGACCGGCCGGATGAGCTGGTCGATGAAGAACGCGTCGTGCGCGAAGCGGTCGACGGTGCTCATGCCACCACCGAGTATCCACCATCGACGACCACTGCCTGGCCGCGGATCATCTCCGCCGCGGGCGACGCGAGGAACGCGACGACGTCGGCCACGTCTCGGGGCTCGACGAGGCGCCCGGCGGGCGTGCGGTCGCGGTAGCGCTCGACCATCTCCGCCCGGTCTGGGAAGAACTCGAGCGCACCGGTCTCGACGAGGCCCGCCGAGACGGCGTTGACGCGGATGCCCCGCGGCGCGAGCTCGACGGCGAGGTAGCGGACGAGCGACTCGAGCGCCGCCTTCGACGTCCCGACGAGGGAGTAGTTGTCGAGCACGCGCTCACCGCCCATGCTCGAGATGGCGATGATCGAGCTCCCCGCCGTCATCGTGGGGACTGCGTGCCGAGCGAGGGTCAGGAGGGCGCGTGCGTTCGCGTTCAGCGTCCAGTCCCAGTGCTTCTCGGTCGCCTCGAGGACGGGGAGGATGACCCCGGTGGCCGCGTTCGACACGAGCACGTCGATCGCGCCGGCACCGTCGACGACCTCCCGCGCCTTCGCCGGGTCCCCGAGGTTGCCGCGCAGGAGGACCGGCTCTGTGCCGAGCCCGCGGAGCTCCTCGGCCGTCTCTTCAGCAGCCTGGTCGTTCCTGAAGTAGCTGACGGCTACCCGCGCCGCGCCCTCCTCCGCGAACCGGAGCGCGATCGCCTTGCCGATGCAGCGCGTCCCACCCGTGACGAGGACGGACTTGCCCTCGAAGCTCAATGCTCTTCGCCGGCCGAGGCGGCGCCGTGGCTCGGCAGCCGCTCCCAGCCGAGGCGGTCGCGCGGCTCGAGCGGTCCCTCCTCCGCCTTCGACGACGAGAGCTGCAGGCGCTCCAGGAGCTCGATCTTCTCCTCCCCGTAGCGGCGGACCGGGTGCTCGGCGGGAAGGTCGCGGATCAGGCCGCGCACGCGAGCGCGTAGATGCGGCGCGAAGTGCGGGGTGGCGGGCCCGACGAGGTAGTCGATGTCGTCGATCGTGGGCTCGGCCATCGGACGCCGACTCTACCGCCGGGCCGCGGTCGGGGCCTGGCTATGGTCGGGCGGCAATGCGGCACCGGATCCCGGCCGACGTCCTCCTCCTCGCGACCGTCCTCTTCTGGAGCTTCAACTTCACCGTCGTCAAGTACGCGGTCACGCACGGGTGGGAGCCGCTCTCGTACTCGTCCGTCCGGTTCGCGATCGGTGCCGTCCTCTTCTCGGCGGTGACCTACGGACGCGAGGGCTCGCTGCGGGTGCAACGGCGCGACGTC
>DASQDO010000562.1:0-7306 GCA_035634135.1 Actinomycetota bacterium | reverse complement strand
GGACAAGACCCAACCGGTCGAGATCGCGACGCTGCCCGAAGGCGGCGGACACACGCAGACCTGCGTGCTCGGCTGCCGGTACGCGTACGGATCCAGCGGCGTGATCGTCGACCTCCGCGACCCCATCAATCCGCAGATCGCCGGCAGTTGGACCAAGCCCGAGTCCGGTGTCTACGCGCACGACGTAACGGAGGTGTCGCCGGGGATGGTCCTGACCGCGGGGAAGCCGATGCTGCTGCTCGACGCGCGGCGCAACCCGACCTCGCCGAAGGTCGTCGCGGCCGGCTACGACGACGCCTACCCGATCGGGCTGCACTCGACCGATTGGCCGAACCGCGGCGAGGATCCGTTCATCCTCGGATCGAACGAGGCGCTCGCTTCGGCGCGCTGCGACCTGAGCGACGGCTCCTTCTCCGTGTGGAGCTCCAGGGGCTTCGAACGAACCCGGACGTTCACGCTCGTGGACAGCTGGGCGCTCGCGAACGGGACCTACGCCGACGGCTCTCCGGCTGCCGGGGGCATGGGCTGCACCGCCCACTGGTTCGACGAGCATCCGACGTTCCAGTCGGGGGGCGTGGTCGCGCTCGGCGCCTACGAGCACGGCACCCGGTTCCTGTACGTGGACGAGGCGGGGACGATCTCCGAGAGGGCTGGTTCCTCCCACACGCCGGGGAGACGTCGGCCGCGTACTGGCTCGACGACCGGATCGTCTACGCGGTCGACTACGCACGCGGGATCGACGTGCTCCGCTACACCGGGAAGCTGCGCTGACTAGAAGTCGGCGAGCTGAACCTGGGGGTTCATGCGCGTCTTGAAGAACTTCACTTCCTTGGCAGACGTGCCCTTCATCTCGTAGACGCTCAGCCCCCGGCTCGCGCCGTTGTCGTTCGCGTAGATCCGGCCGTTGTACCAGTAGGCCGACCACACGTCGGGGATGTTGCCCTCCTCGAGCTGCTGGTAGTGGGCGATCTCCTTTGCGGCGGCGGGGTCGGAGAAGTCGACGACCGACAGGCCCGAGGCGCGGTACCCGACCGCGGCGACGTACCTCTTGGGGTCCTTCATCGGCAGGATGTTGAAGTTGTGCGAGGTGCATGCGATGTACGACGCCTCTTCGGCGGTGTCGGGCCGTCCGCCGCGCGGGACGTTGTAGTAGCCCACGAGCTGAGGCAGCGAGAGATCCGAGATGTCGTAGAACCACAGCGCGCCGACCGGGCTGCTGCGGTCCCCCGCACACTCGCCGGTCACCGAGCCGGCGAACTCGTCGGCGATCGCGAGGTACTTCTGGTCCCAGGTCACGCCCGTCCCGTGGTGGATCTCGATCGCGGGGTTGACGATCCTCGAGACGATGACCGGGCTCGCCGGGTCGCTTACGTCCCAGATCTGCGACTCGCCGATGCACGCGGCTGCCGCGTGCTTTCCGTCGGGCATGATCGTCACGTCGTGGCACCCGATCTCGGGCGAGACGTCGAGGGTCCCCACGACCTTCGCCTTCTGCGGCGCGTCGACGTCGACCTCGACGATCGAGACCTTGCGGTGCGAGACCGGGCTGCAGGTCGCGCTCGGCACGCCGAGCGGGTACGACATCACGTACACGTAGACCTTGTCGCCGTGCGGGTTGATGACGTTCGTGTGCGACCCGCAGTCGGTCTCGACGAACTTCACCTGCTCCGGCTTCTTCGGGTTGGAGACGTCGACGATCCGAAGGCCCTCCATCCCTTCCGACTCGGGACAGCCGACGCTTCCGGAGGACTGGCCGGAGTCGAGCGACACGAACACGAGGCCCCGGTAGACGTTGACGTCACCCTGCGAGCCCGTGCAGTTGTGGAAGCCGACCTGCTTCACGTAGGGAGCGCGCTTCAAGATCTTGAACAGGGCCGTGCCGCTGTAGGACCCGGCGACGATCAGGTTCCCTTCGAACGCGAGGTCGGACCCGTCGGCGATCTCGCCGCCGGGGACCCTTATCGGGCTGCGCGCGATCTCCTCGATGTTGTCGGAGTGCAGGCTCTCGTCGTGGCCGGCGGCGACGGGAACGGCCGAGAGCAAAGACAGGGCCGCGCCGAGCGCGACCAGTCGAGCGATTCGCATCCGAGATCCTCCTCCTCGCGTCCGGGGGAGTCATTCGCCGCAAATCGGGCGAATCCTCGCGACGCCGGCGAGGACTACGTCTCGGCGGCGCGTCGGGTCCGGCGCAGCCCGAGCCCCGCGAGGAGCGAGAGGGCGCCCAGCGCGACGGCGGCGGCACCCCGGCTCTTCTCCTGGCCCGCGCTCCCCCATTCGCCGCGCGGGTCCGAGACCGCCTCTTGCTTGCCGGTCTCGAGGTTCACTCCGGCGGCTTGGACGATCGGAGTCCCGCCGTATTCCCCTTCGCGCACTATCCGATGACCGCGCCGTTCGAGCTCGAGCTGCGTCTCCGGCCCCACCCGGAGGTCCTCGAGCGTCATCTGGCAGCACGTCGGCTCGTTGAGACGCTCGGCGTCGATCGCATGCGCGAGGTCGAGACCGAAGTCCATGACGTTCTGTCCCGTCATGATCACGCCCATCGGGATCCGGGGCCCGCCCGCACCGCCGAGGACCGCAACCGGCCGCCCGCGCTTCGAGACGATCAGCTGCGTCGTCGACGACCGGGGGCGTTTGCCGGGCTCGGGCTCGTTCGCGGTCCCGGGGGCCGAGAAGTCCGTCAGCTGGTTGTTGAGGATGAAGCCCGCGCCCGGCGCGACGACGGCACTGCCGAACAGGAACTCGACGGTGCACGTCACCGAGACCGCGTTGCCGTCCTTGTCGACGACCGAGACGTGCGTCGTGTGGTGCGCGCCCGGCTGGTCGTAGCCCGGTGCGGGAGTCGGCTTGCCGGGTCGGCCGGCGGGCTCGTAGTCCTTGGCCTGGTCGCGGTCTATCTCCTCGGCCCGCTGAGCGGCGTAGGCCTCGCTCGCCAGCAAGCTCGTCGGGACGTCGGCGTGGTCGGGGTCCGCGACGTAGGCGTCGCGATCCGCCCACGCGATCTTCTGGGCCTCGGCCGTGTAGTGAAGACGATCGGCCCCGAACGGCTCGAACGACGGGACGTCGAAGTTCTTCAGGATGTTGAACATCTCGATCGCCAGCAGGCCGCCCGACGTCGGCGGGCCGACGGCGAGGACGCGGTGTCCGCGGTACGTCGTCTGGAGCGGCCTCCGCCACTTCGCCCGATACCGCCGCAGGTCGCCGCGGCGCATCAGCCCGTCGTCGCCCGGATAAGCGCCGGCGTTCTCCTTCATGTCGCGCACGATCAGCCGGGCGATCCGGCCGCGATAGAACGCGCGCGGCCCCCTCTCCTCTATCAGTCGCAACGAGCGCGCGTAGCCCTTCTGCTCGAGCGTCGAGCCCGGCGGATACGGAGCCGTGCCCTCGACCAGGTAGATGCGAGCCGATGCGGGGAAGAGCCGCAGCCGCTCGGAGTTGGCTCCCATCGAAGCCGAGAGGTCTTCCGTCACGACGACGCCGCGCGCCGCGAGCCTCCTCGCAGGACGGACCAGCGCGGCGAGAGGCATCGTGCCGAAACGTTTCGCCACCTTGGCCATCCCCGCGACGGTGCCCGGCGCGCCCACGGTCTTGTGTCCCGTGAAAGAGCGGTAGATGCCCGTGCCCTGATAGGCGTCGGACGTGATGGCGCGCGGTGCCTCTTCGCGGAAGTCCAGGGTCGCGACCTCTCCGTCCGCGCCCCGGTAGGCGAGGAAGCCACCGCCACCGATCCCGCACAGGTCCGGCCGCGTCACGCCTACGGCAAGGGTCGTGGCGACTGCGGCATCGACTGCGTTCCCGCCGCGGTCGAGGATCCGGACGCCGACCTCACCCGCTTGCGCGGAGACGCTCGCGACGACCCCGCCGTTGCTGCTCACGGCCTCGCGGAAGTTCGAGCCCTCGGTCGCGGACGCGGCGTGCAACGGGAACGTGGAGGCCGCGACCACGGCGATCACCAACAGCGCGCCGCTCGGCGCGTTCCCCCGCATGAGTCGATCCTAGTTCGGCTGGCCTAGCCGGAAGTAGCCGAGCAGCTCAGCGGGTCGATCGTCTGCGTGGGGCGGGGCGACGGCAACGCGACGCTCACCCTGATGCGGTTGTCCGACTCCGACGTCTCCGAGACCTCGTTGCCCGCGTCGACCGTCAGCGTCACGGAGTGACTCCGGCCGAAGTCACCCTCTCTCAGCGCGAACTGCGCGGTGTTGACGGCCTGGTTGTGGGGGCCTCCGTTGTAGGAGGTCGTCAGCCCGGTGTCGCTCTGGCCGGTGATCGACACCGGCGGGACGTCGGGTGGATTGCCGCCGATTATCAGGAAGTAGAAGTGCACGTTCAGGAGGTCGGCGCCGCTCAGGTCTCCGCCGGGGACGTAGGAGCACTCGACGTTGTCCGGCGACGCGATGAGATTGAAGCGAGCGTTCGGGTCCCCGCCCGTACCGGTCTCCTGGGTCCCCTCGCCGGTGTCGCCTCCCTCGCCGGACGTTCCCTCGGCACTACCGGAGTCGCCTTCGTCCTCGGTGTCGCCGCTCATGTCTTCGCCGGGCGCTGCGCCGGCTGCGGGCTCACCGCCGGAAGCTCCCCCCGATTCGCCTTCGTCACCGCCGCATGCGGGGATCGCCACCAGCACGAAGATCGCGAGCAAAGCCGCGCACCACTTGGTGTAGGAGGCCATGGACGTCTCCTTGTCTCGTCTCACCTGCAGGTCCAGCCTGTCGAGATGATGACCCGGATTGCTTACCGGAGAAGTCGGCTACCTGACACCTGGCGCGCGGTCCTCCCACGCTAGGGTTCGAAAATCATGCCGGACATAGCCGAGGTCTATACGGCTGCTCGCAAGGAGTTCGCGGATTTCGTGGCCGGGCTCTCCGACGACGAGCTGGCGCGGGACGTCCCGGCTACACCGGGGTGGTCGGTCCACGACGTCGTGGCTCACATCTCCGGCGTCGTCCGGTGCGTCGCGGCGGGTGACTTCCCCGCGGAGTTCTTCGCCGACATCGGTGCGCAGCCCGGGATCGTCGTCCTCAACGAGTGGACCGCCGGCCAGGTCGAGGCGGGGCGGCCGCGCCCCTTGAACGAGTTGCTCGACGAGTGGGCCGACGCGACCGAGGCCATCATGCCCATGCTGCGCGGCGACGAGCCCTGGCCCGGTGACGTCGTGCCGTTCGCCGCCTACATCCTGACCTGCGACCTCGGCGTCCATCAGCACGACGTGTACGGCGCGCTCGGCATCGTGCGCGACCGCGACTCGACTCCGGTGAAGATCGGGTTCTCGGTGTACACGGGCGGCCTCGGCGTCAGGGCGAGGACGTACGGCAAGCCCGCGCTTCGCATCGTCACCGAGACGAAGGACGTCACTGCCGGCGACGGCGAGCCCGCCGCGACCGTGCGCGGCTCCCGCTTCGAGCTCTTCCGTGCGCTCTCCGGCAGGCGGAGCCTCGACCAGCTCCGCTCGTACGACTGGGAGGGCGATCCCGAACCGTTCCTCGAGCTCTTCTATCCGTACGGGATACGGGAGGACGCGCTCGTCGAGTAGGGCGACCTACAGCGGCGTCACCGAGATCGCTCCTGCCGTCGCTACGGCCTTGTCCCCCGCGGCCGGCAGCTGCGCCAGCGGGCGGTAGCGGATCTTCTCGGGGTCGACGCCGGCAGCGGCCGCGTCGTCGTCCGACAGACGTTCGATCAGCTCTTTCGAGACGAGGGTCTGTTGCGGCTCCGCGGACTCCTGTATGCGCGCGCATTCGTTGACCGCGTCGCCGAGGGCGGTGACGTCGAGACGTCCGCCGGGGACGAGCTGCCCGATGTAGAGGGAGCTTCCCCAGTGCAGCCCGACGCGCATAAGACACGACGCGTCGAGAGCGTCCCCGAACACGCCGGCCGAACGTTCGTGGATGCCGCGGGCGGTCCGGATCGCAGCCGCCGCCGCCTCCGACGCGGAGCCGAGGTCGTCCACGAGGAAGAACGCCGTCGCGCCGTCCCCCGCGTGCTTGCCCACGATCCCCCGGTTGCTCGCGACGAGCCCGTCGATCTCCGTCCACAGGCTCCTGATCAGACGGAAGTACTGCGCGCTCGGCAACGTCCGTGCGAGGTCGGTCGACCCCTCGAGGTCGCAGAACAGGATGGCGCCCTCGCGGGAGCTGGGCTCGACGAGCTTCGCCATCCCCTCGTACATCGCCTCGTCGCCGCGTGCGAGCAAGGAGACGAGGCCGGGCCGCACGCTCATGTAGCCGAGGACGAGGGCCCCGGTCAGCTCGCCGCTCTCGTCGCGCAACGGCATGGCGAGCACGTTCACGCGCATGACCGGGAGGTCGCTGTCGCCTCCGGGCTCGACGTACTCGAACTCCGACGCGAAGGCTCGGGTGAAGGGCCGCGGCTCTGTCTCTCGCAGGGCGGCGAACCGTTCGGGGACGAAGCCGAGGTCGAGCCCTTGCGAGCGAGCGTGGCCGATCACGACGGTCGCGAGCTCTTCCGCGAGGCGCGACCGGCTCCCCGGCGTCGCTGCCCGTCGCCAGGCGTCGCTCGTCAACGCGTCGAGGACGTGCTTGCCGTAACCGATCTCGTCGTCCGTAGGGGAGCCGAGGAAGCGCTCGATGTCGGGGGATGCCCACACGAGGCGGAAGTCGCGGTCGAGGAGGAACGCGGCCCAGCGGAGCTGCTCGATCAAGTGGGCCCAGTGGGCGAGCTCGGGGTCCCGGGGCTTGGTCGCCATGGGCTAAGGGATACGACCCGTAGTACGTGCGGCCCTCAGCGAATCGTGAACGTCTTGCGGACCTCGAAGCAGTCGTAGCCGTACATGCCCGGTGAGGTGCAGCCGCTGTAGTGAGCACCGCACCTCCGGTACCGCCACTCCGCGGGGTAGCCGCAGCCCGACAGGACGTCGCCCGGCCGCAGCGGGGTGAGGTCGAGCGGGATCGAGACCGTGATCGTCTCGGTCGCCGCGTCGAAGGAGCCGTCGAGCTCTATCGTCGTCCGGCCGCAGCCGTCGCAGCGGTTCCAGTACGTGAAGTCGTAGACCTGGGCGGCAGCTCTCGTCCGAGCCGAGATCGTGCAGCAGTAGCGCGTCCCCCCGTAGCCGAGGTCCCAGGCGACGCCCGAGACATGCCTCAGCTCGTCGTCCAGGTCCAGGAACTCGAACCGCACCTGGAGAGCGCCCGAGCGCTGCCTCGCGTAGAGCGCGGTCAGGTCGATGTGCTCCATCCCGTTGTGGTCCCCCACGGGGTCGTAAGCGAGGTGCTCGAACGAAGGTCGCGCCGCGGCGGGGACCGCGGCCGCGCCGAGGCCCGTCGCGACCGCCAGCAGCAACACCATCCGTCTCATA
>DASQDO010000561.1:0-1891 GCA_035634135.1 Actinomycetota bacterium | reverse complement strand
TTCTGCCGGTAGGACGGATAGACCCAGTCGCCGTCCTCGCACGCGTACAGCGCTCCGGCCTGCGTCCCCTCCTCGCCCCAGTACAGCGCGTACGTCCCGATGCGTCCCTGCCTCTGCAGCGCGACCGCGCGCTCGTCGAACGTGCGCAGCAGCACGAGCCACCGGAACAGCTCGATCAGGTCCTTCTCGGCGAGTCCTTCGGGAAGGGGCGCGTCCGGCATCCCGCGGCCGTCGCCGATGATCCGCAGAGGGTCGGTCACGGCGTCAGTTGCTCGAGCTCGGCCCGAACTCCGCGGTGCGCACGAGCCGGATGCGGCTGATCTTGCGGATGCGCTCCTGCGCGTGCTCCTCCGCGGCACGGGCCGTCGAGAGATTGCGCTCGCGCGCCATCGCGAAGATCAGCTGGAGCTGCTTGTAGATGCCCTCCACGCGCTTCATCGCACGCTTCTGGTCGTACCCGCGCAGCTCGTCCTCGACGTTGATGAGGCCACCCGCGTTGATGACGAAGTCGGGGGCGTAGAGGATGCCGAGGTCGCGGAGCTTGTCGCCGTGCTCCTGGCGAGCGAGCTGATTGTTGGCGGCCCCCGCGATGATCTTGCAGCGGAACTCCGAGATCGTGTCGTCGTTGACGATGCCGCCGAGCGCGCAGGGGGCGAAGATGTCGACCTCCTGCTTGTGGATGTCGGCGAGGCTCACCGTCTGCACGCCGTAGTCGTTCACCGCGCGGCCGAGGTTGTCGACGTCGATGTCGCCGATCGTGACCTTCGCGCCCTCCTCGACGAGATAGCCGCACAGCGCGTGGCCGACCTTGCCGACGCCCTGCAGCGCGACGCTCCGGCCCTTGAGGTCGGGTTCGCCGAACACGTCGAGCGCGCACGCCTTTATCCCCTGGAGGACGCCGTATGCCGTCACCGGTGAAGGATCGCCCGACCCGCCGTACGTGTTCGAGCATCCCGTCACCCAGCGGCTCTCACGACGTACGACGTCCATGTCCTCGAGCGCAGTGCCGACGTCCTCGGCCGTGATGTAGCGCCCGCCGAGCGTCTCTACGAAGCGTCCATACGCACGCAGCAGCTCCTCGGTCTTGATGCGGCGCGGGTCGCCGATGATGACGGCCTTGCCCCCGCCGAGGTCGAGCCCCGCGGCGGCCGCCTTGTACGTCATCCCCTTCGCGAGCCTGAGCACGTCGACGAGCGCCAGGTCCTCCGCGGGGTACGGGTAGAAGCGCGTCCCGCCGAGCGCGGGCCCCAGTGCAGTCGAATGGATCGCGATGATCGCGCGTAGCCCCGACTGGTCGTCGGAGCAGAAAACCACCTGCTCGTAGCCATCGCCGTTGATGTGCTCGAACACGCTCATGCTCTTGAGGTCTCCCCGTTCTGGAGGGCGCCGGATGCGCCGAGGTGCGGAGGAGACTTTACCGCCCGGCCGCTCGGCGTGCGTTTAGCATTTGCACGATGATCAGGACCTCCTACCTGCGCGTGTATCAGCCGCTGTCCGAATTCTCCGAGTCCGAGCGGGCCGCCTGGGGCGGTCGCAGCGAAGAGATCGAGCAGGACGAGCCGGCGCTCGTCCGCAAGTGGCTCCTCGGGCGCGCGCTTCCCGACGCCGAGCCCATCGGGGCCGCGACCGACGGCGCGTTCGTGCGCGAGGTCGACGGCACGACCTACGTCTGTCCCTGGCGCACGCGGCTGCGCATGCTCGCCGGTCTGCTCGCGTTCAGGACGAGCGTCCCGGAAGAGGTGGCCGACGCGTTCGTCCCCGAGGCCGAGGCGCGCCGGGCTGCGGCCGAGCTCGCCGCGCTGGGCGAGGACGCGCCCGAGGTGCGGTCGCACATCCTCCATGCCAACTGGCACGTCCCGCTCAGGTGGTTCGTCGCCTTCGACGAGACCGA
>DASQDO010000560.1:0-2355 GCA_035634135.1 Actinomycetota bacterium | reverse complement strand
GACGTCGAGTCCCGTCTCTTCCTTGACCTCCCGGCGCAGCGCGGCGGCGAGGTACTCGCCGTGCTCGACGCGGCCGCCCGGCAGCGACCACAGCCCCGCGCCCGGCTCGTTCGCGCGCTGGACCATCAGCAACCTGCCGTCTCTCACGACGATCGCACCGACCGCGATCTGTGGCGCCATGGCGTCATCCCTCCCGGGTAGGCGGACCTAGGGTAGGGCGCCATGGAGGCGACCGGGACCCAGCCGCTGCTCTCCGAGCGCGCGCCGTGGTTGCCGTGGGCGCTGCTCGCCGTGGGCGTGGCGGCCGCTTCGATCTCCGCGATCCTCGTTCGCTACGCGGACGGAGCCGACCCGCTCGCGATGTCGTTCTGGCGCTGCTTCGCCGGCGCCGTCGCACTGCTCCCGTTCGCCACCGGAGGTCTCCGGCGAGCGGGGTCCTCGGTAGTGCGAGCCCCGGTCGTCGCCGGGGTCTTCCTCGCGCTGCACTTCGCCACGTGGATGACCTCGGTCAACCTGACGACGGTCGCGGCATCCGTCCTGCTCGTCTCGACCACTCCCGTGTTCGTGGCGATCGCGGCGCTGATGATCTACGGAGAGCGCCTTCCCGGGATCGCGTGGGCGGGCATCCTGCTCGCCACCGGTGGGGCGGCGGTGGTCGGCGGAGGGTCACTCGAAGGGTCGAGCCTCGACGGCAATGCCCTCGCGGTCGCCGGCGCGGCGACGGCCGGCGGATACGTGATGGCCGGCCAGGTCGCCCGGCGGACCCTGGGCATCCTCGAGTACGCGGTCGTCACGTACGCGGTGTCCGCAGTGCTGCTGCTCGTCGTCTGCCTCGTCGCGGGTGTCGACCTCGCCGGGTACCCGGCCGGGACCTGGCTCGCGATCGCGGGGCTCGTGGTGGGCCCCCAGCTCCTCGGCCACACCGTGATCAACCTCGTGCTGTCGGACATCGACGCGACGACGGTGTCTGTGACGATCATGGCCGAGCCCGTCATCGCGACCGCGCTCGCGTTCTGGTTGTTCGACGAGGTCCCGACGTGGCTGCTCTATCCGGGCGGCGTCGCGATCCTCGCCGGCATCTACATGGTCTCGAGCGCCCGGCGGGACCCCGTCGTCATCGTCGAATGACGTGTCTCGTGATGGGCATCGTCAACCGCACGCCCGACTCGTTCTACGACGGGGGCCGGATGGGGCTCGACGAGTCCGTTCGCCACGCCGTCGCGCTCGTCGAGGAGGGGGCGGACGTCCTCGATCTGGGAGGCGTCCGTGCGGGGCCCGGCCCCCACGTCACCGAACAAGAGGAGCGCGGCCGGCTCCTGCCGCTGGTCGAGGCGCTGCGTGCCGAGGTCGACGTCCCGCTGTCGGTCGAGACGCATCGGGCGGGAGTGGCGGAGGCGGCGATCGCCGCGGGGGCCGGGATCGTGAACGACGTGACGATGCTCTCCGACCCCGGCCTCGCGGGCGTCGTCGCGCGGTCGGGCGTCCAGCTGGTCGTCATGCACCACGGGGGCCAGATCCGAGGGCGCCCGCGCAACCCCCGCTACGAAGACGTGGTCGCGTCCGTGGGGGCCGCCCTGCTCGCGGGGGCGGACGAGGCGATCGCGGCCGGAGTAGACCCGAGCCGGATCGTCGTGGACGCCGGGCTCGACTTCGGGAAGAACACGTACCACTCGCTGGAGCTCGTGCGCAGGACGCAGGAGCTAGCGGGCCTCGGTTACCCGCTCCTCGTGGCGCCGTCGCGCAAGGACGTGGTGGGGGAGACGCTGGGGCTGCCGCCGGACGACCGCCTCGAAGGCACGCTCGCGCTCGTCGCGCTGTCGGTGTGGGGCGGGGCATCGATCGTGCGCGTGCACGACGTGAAGGCGACGGTGCGGACGGTGCGCATGGTCGAGGCCGTGATGGGGACGAGAGCGCCGGCGGCCCCGGTGCGGGGGCTGTGGGAATGACCTACGGCTTCGACCAGACGTCCCCCGGCACCACTTTGGTCGTGAAGTCCTCCGCCAGGCCGAAGATCGTCGTACGGATCGTGAGGCCCTCCTTCTTGGCGTAGCGCTTCGTGATCACGCTCACGGCTTCGAACGCCCCACGGCAGTCGACCTTCCACTCGCCGTCGACGCGCTGGAACCAGACCACCGTGCTGCCTATCCCGACGGCGGCCGTCTTCCGCGAGGTCATCTTGATCGAGCTCGCTCGGAGTCGTGCGGTCGGGAAGTAGTCGAAGTCGTAGTCGAAGACGTAGTCGAGGAACGCTTCGGGCGACAGCGCGCCTATGACCTGCGGGTCCTCGTCGGTTCGCAGCGTCGTCAGCACGAGCTTCTGCCAGACCGACAGCTTCTCTATCTCCGAGCGGCCTGC
>DASQDO010000559.1:0-15156 GCA_035634135.1 Actinomycetota bacterium | reverse complement strand
GAGGACGGTGGCGATGACGGCGGCCTCGGCACGCCGGGCCCCGCGAGCGCCAATCCGGCCGTCCGCAAGGTCAAGAAGGTCGTCCAGGACCTCACGCACTGACCCGGTAACCCGCGGCCTGGTATATCCGAGGCCATGACGAGCACGGGCTCCGGGGTCCCACCTCCTCCACCGCCGCCGTCTTCTTTCCTCGACTCCGGGCGCTTCAGCATCCTCTGCGAGATCCAGCCCCCGCGCCGCCCCGACATCGAGATCGTGCGCGACCAGATCCACGTGCTGAAGCCCGTCGTCGACGCGTTCCTGATCCCGGACAACCACCTGGGCCGCGCGACGGTCTCGAGCGTCTCGGTCGCGCACGAGGTCGCGTACATGGGCGGGCTGTCGATCGCGTGCATGAACGCGCGCGACCGCAACGTCCTCGGCTTCCGCCGCGACCTGCTGACCGCGGCCGCCTACGGCGTCGACCACTTCCTGTTCGTGTACGGCGACTCGCCGAAGGAAGGGCGCCGGACCGAGGACCTGACCGTGCGAGGGATGATCGACGAGGTCCGCTCGTTCGGCACTGGACCGCTGTTCCAGGGATACCCGGACTTCCGGATAGGGACCGTCGTCCGCTCGGGGCGCGACCTGCTGTGGAGGTCGCGCGCGGACTTCATCTTCGTGCAGATCACCTACGCGACGTCGAACCTGCTCGCGTGGCGGAGGTCGCTGGACTACGAGGGCCGCATGTACGCGGGCGTGCTGGTGCTGTCGAGCAGCCGCATGGCGCAGCGCGTGAACGCGGCCCTGCCCGACGTCCACATCCCGCGCCGGATCGTCGACAAGCTCGACGACGACCCGGAGATGGGGATCGAGATCGCGTGCGACCAGATCGAGGAGCTGAGGGAGTCCGGCGGGTTCGACGGCGTGCACCTGATCCCGGTGGGCCGTTACAGGGAGGTGGCCCGGCGCCTGGCCGAGCGTGACGGGAAGCTCTGCTAGCGGACTTTCGGCAGCACCTGCTTCTCGTAGAAGTCGAAGAAGCCGTCCTGGTCGGGGCCTATCTGGTGGATCCACAGGTGGGTGAACCCGGCCTCGGCGAACTTCCGGATGTTCTCGACGTGCACCTCGGGGTCGGGGCCGACCGCCAGCGTCTCGGAGACCTTGTCCGCGTCCAGCGGCTCGGCCGCGGCCTCGAAGTGTGACGGCAGCGCCAGCTCCTGCATGAGCGTGCCGCCGAGCCCCGCGACGGGCCACCACTCGAGGGCCGTCTGCTTCGCCTGCTCCTCGGTGGGGGCCCAGCACACGTTGACCTCGGCGTACTTCGGCTTGCCCGAGCCGCCGGCGTCCTCGAACCGCTTCACGGTCTCGTCCGACGGCGCGACGCAGATGAGCCCGTCTCCGTGCTCGCCCGCGATCTTCGCGGCACGATCACCGCTTGCGGCGACGTAGATGGGCGGGGCCTCCTCGAGCGTGTACAGACGCGCGTTCTCGACCGTGAAGTAGCGCCCGTGGTGGCTTCGCATGCCGCCCTCGAACAGCGTCCTGATGACCTCGATGGCCTCGACCATCATGTCCTGCCTGATCCGCGTCTGCGGCCAGCGCTGGCCCGTCACGTGCTCGTTGAGGTTCTCGCCCGACCCGACGCCGAGCCAGAACCGCCCGGGCATCATCGCCGCGCTCGTCGCCGCGGCGTGAGCCACGATCGCCGGGTGGACCCTGACCGTCGGACACGTCACCGCGGTGCCGAGCTTCAGCTCGCGCGTCGCGTGGGCGATCGCGCCGATCACGTTCCACACGAACGGGCTCTCGCCCTGCTTGCTCGTCCACGGGTGGAAGTGGTCCGAGATCGCGGCGAAGGTGAACCCCGCGTCCTCGGCGCGCTGCGCGTAGCGGACGAGGTCGTTCGGCGACTGCTCCTCGGAGGAGAGCTTGTAGCCGTACTCGATCATGCGACGGTCCCTACCCCGGGACCGCCGTGCGCTAACGGTTGACGCGGACGGTGACGGTGTTCGAGCGTGCGAACGAGCACGGGTCGCCGGCCTGCGCGACGGCCCTGAACCTCCGGGCCTTGAACATCTTGACCCGGGTCGCGTAGGAGCCGTCGGCCTGCGTCGTGACGGTCTTGACGGTGCCGAAGGCCCCGCCCCGCACCCGCTTCGCCTGGATGTCCACGCTCTGCCCGGCCGAGCACGCGACGTCGCCCTCGATCCGGCCCGACAGCCGCACGCGGCGACCCCGGTTGACGCGCGACTTGCTGCTCGTCAGCGAGATCGACCGGTCGCCCGCGGGCTGCCACGTGATCGTCGCGGTCTTGTTGGGCTCGGCGTTCAGCGTGTCGTCGTCGTCGCGGTCGATCCACACCTGCACCTGGGTGGTGCCCGACGCTGCGGACGACACTCCGAACACGAACCTCCCGGACGCGTCGGTCTCGCCCTCGGCGTGCAGGGTCCCGTCCTCGTGCGTGCTGTTGCTGTGGCCGCCGCTCTCGGGCGGACGGCTCGTCCCGCCGCCCGCGACCGGACAGAAGGTCGGGGCCGGTTCCGGCCCCCGGACGTGGATGTCGACGTTCGCCGCGTTGAACGGCGTGCCGCCGCGGCGAGCGAGGACCTCGAGCTCGACGCACGAGCCGTTCGATCCGTTGGCGCTCGTCGGGGTCACGAATATCTCTTGGACCGGGTCGGGGGCCGGGCCCCCCCAGCCGAGCTGGGTCCCGCCGCTCGCCTCGTTCAGGTCCGGCGAGTCGTCGTCGTCGACGTCTGCCCACACCTGGACGAACGTCCCGCCGGCGAAGTCACTGCGCAGCGCGAACCGGAACGTGCCCGTGTTGGACGTCCCGTCGGTCGACTCGATGTGCTTGGCGTCGTCGCGTCCCGGGCTGTTGTGGTCACCCTGCTGGCCCAGGTCGTTGTTGTTCGTGCAGTTCTTGGCGTTCTCCTTCGACACGTGAGCCACGTCGGGGGCCTGGAAGCCGTCGGTCCGGCCGGGCTCGGCCCCGTCCGTGCGCGTGCCGAAGTACAGCTGGTCCTCGGGACCGTCGGCGTGCACGTCGACGTTCGCCACCGGGATCGGCCTGCTGTTCTGGTCCTCGACCGTGGCCGTCAGCGTGTGGCAGCTCTGCAGGACGATGCCGCCGGTGCCGCCCGAGACCTCGACGGACCGAGGCTGCTGGGCGTAGGGGAACACGCGGTGCGCGTCGCCGGAAGTGTCCAGCGTCGGGTTCGGGGGGGTAGGCGGCGCGGGGGCCGCCCTGTTGCTGACCAGCGCCACGGCCGAGACCTCGAGCGGGTTGTGGCCTTCGGCGAGCGTGCAACGGACCTTCCCGAAGCCCTCGTTGCCCGGCGCGGACGAGCCGCACTGCGTGTCCTCCCAGTCGGGATCGGCCCCGGGGTCGGAGAGCGTGTAGAAGGCGCGGACCTGTTCGGTCCCCTCGCTGGCGACGTAGTCGAGGACGGTCACCGCTCGCTTGCCCTTCGGCGTGAACACGCCCATCGCACCCCCGTTGTCGGGGTAGGTGATCTCGACGCTCTCGCCGGACGGCGGAGGAACCGGCGACTGGTTGATCTCGACCGTCATCGAGTCGTTGTCGACCTCCTCGGCGTCGCCGGGGACCCCCGCATACAGGCGGGCACGCAGCGTGTAGGTGGCGCCGTCCGGGTACGTGTCGGGGATCGGCACGAATGCCTCCCACGTGTCACTCCCGACACGCTCCGCCGTGAAGGTCGCGGCGTTCTGGCCGGTCGGCTGGATCTCGAACTCGACGAGCGCGTTCGCCGGGATGTCGCGGGCCCACGCGACGAGGTGCACGTTGCCGTCGGCGTCGGGCGCGTCGGAGATCTCGGGCGGAGTGGACAGGTAGCCCGACGGGTTGAGGAACTCGATCGTCGGCGCGGCGATCGCGCTCGACGCCGGGAACAGCGACGCGATCAGCGCCGTCAGCAAGAAAGTCGTCTTCTTCACTTCGGTACCCCCTGGGTCCGCCTTGGTCGTTGCTAGATCGGGCGCGTCCGCGCGGCGAAGGTCCTCGCCCCGGTCTCGCACCCGCGGAGACGGTCGCGTCCCGCGCCACCACCACAGTTGTCGCGCCCGCGTCCGCCCTTCAGCCTGTCGTTGCCCCGGTTGCCGCGAAGGCGGTCGTTCGCGGTGTGGCCGTTCACGACGTCGCCGCCGCCACCGCCGCTGAGGCGGTCACCGCCGCCGCCGCCGAAGACCCGGTCCCGGCCGGCACCGCCGCGGACGCGATCGCTGCCCGCGTTGCCGCGTAGACGGTCGTTCCCGGCGCCGCCGCCGATGACGTCGTCGCCGCCGCCACCGCGGATCGTGTCGTTGCCGCCGAACCCGCAGATGGTCTCGGAGGCGTCGGTGCCCTGGAGCTCGTCCGCGCCGCTCGTGCCGGTGATGTCACAGGCGGTGCTGCCCTGCCAGTGCATGATCGACGTATCCACGGTCTCGCCCTGGTCCTGCGCGTCGTTGTCGTTGTCGTCGAGCCAGACGATCACCTGCGAGTCCCCTTGAGTCGCGGACTCGATCCCGAACACGAAGCGGCCGTTGCCGGTCGTCTGGCCCTCGGTGTGGCGCGTGGTCGTCCCGCCTTCTTCGTGGTAGCCCTCGTCGACCTCGTCGCCGTCGGCGAGGTGCCCGCCGTCGTTGGGAGCCCGGCGCGGCGTCCCGGTCCCGTCCTCGGGGGCACAGAAGTTGCCGCCGCCACCGGGGCCGACGAGGTGGGCGTCGAGGTTCTGGCCCGGGATCGGCTGCCGCGTCTGGTCCTGGAGCGTGACGACGAACTTCTGACACGTGTCGATCGGGGCCGCGGCCTCGGCGGGCTCGACCACGAGCAACGGGTTCGCTTCGGTGCCGATCACCCGGTGTGCGTCGCCGGAGTGGCTCTCGCGGGCGTCCACGTCCTCGACCTGGCACACGCCCTCGAAGCAGTTGTACGCCACCGCCGCCACGCCCGTGACGAGCGCGGGCTGGTCGGACCCGGCCAGCGTGCACTCGACCGTGAACTCCTGCGGTGCCGAGCCCGTGGCGAGGCTCGTGGTCCCACATTGCGTCCAGGCGGCCGCAGCCGGCGTCGTGAGCGGGCCGCCCTTCGTGTAGTACGCGTAGACGCCCTCGGCCCCCGCGCTCGCGACGCCGCGGATCGTGAGCTTCTCTCGCACGAACGTCGCGCGCGCTCCGTCCGGAGGCGAGACGATCTCGAGCGTCTCGACGGCCGGGACCGTCGGGTCGAACGGGTCGTCCTCGTTACGCACGGTGACCGATTGCTCCGCGGTGATGTTGGTGTCGCGGATGCGAGCGACGAGCGTGTAGGTCCCGTCCTCGACGTTCACCGGCCAGTACGCCTCGTGGGTGTCGGTCTCGCCGACGCGCGTCCCGTCCGCGATCTTCACGAGCGGGTCGGTGCCGGAGCGGTAGAAGAACTCGACCCCGACGGGCTGGAGCGTCGAGACGCGTGCGACGAGGTGGAAGGCGTCGTCGACGTCGCGCGTGTTCGCCACGTTCGAGCCGGCACCCCCGTACCCCGAAGGGTTGAGGAAGCTGATCGCCGCGTCGCCCGTCTCGACGATCCAGTTGGTCGTCGCCGTGGCGCTCGCCTCGCCGGAGTCCTGGTTGTCGTTGTCGAACGGGGCCTCGCCGCCGTCGTACCAGGCCGTGACCGTGGTGTCGCCGGCGACGGGGGAGGTGATGCCGACGATCAGGTTCCCGGCGTCGTTCGTCTGGCCCTCGGTGTGCTGGGCCACCGGGGGCTCGCCCGCGTGCGCGACCTCGCGGTCGTCCTCGGCGTTGTGCCCGGTCCCCTGCTGTGGAGCGTTGAGGGTCGACCCGTCGCCCGGGTCGCAGAAGTCGAGGTCGTTCGACGGGCCCGTCGCGTGGACGTCGACGTTGGCGCCCTTCACGGCGCGCGCCCCGCCCCGCACCCGGACGATGAACCGCTGGCACTCGCCGGCCGCGGCCGTCGCGCCCTGGGGATCGATCGTCACCGCGGGGGCCGCGGGAAGCCACTGCGCGAAGTTCGTGGCGGACTTCTCGGTCGGCTCGAGGATGTCGTCGTCGGCCTCACGCGGCTGCGAGTCGGTGGCGATGGGCTCGTCGTCGATCCACGCCGTTATCTCGGTGTCGCCCTGGTTCTGCGAGAAGAGGTGGAAGACCCACCCGCCCCGGCCGGCGGAGCCCCCGCCGGACTCGCCCGTGCCAAGCGTGCTCTCGATGTGCTTGGTGTCGTCGCCTCCCGGGACGTTGTGGTCCCCCTGTTCGCCCGACGTGTTCGCGGGGGTGTCGCAGTTCTTGCTCAACTCGCTCGAATGCGCCTTCTGCGGCTTCTGCTTGCCGCTGGAGGAGCTGTTGTTGCCTCCGCTGGACGCGTCGGTCCCGAACTGGAGCCCGTCGCCGGGGCCCTTCACGTGGACGTCGACGTTCGCGCCCTCGACGGTCCGGTCGAGCGGGTCGGTGACCCTGATCCGGTAGGCCAGACAGGCCGTCGTCGACGTCGTACCGCCCGCCACGCGGTGGCGCCGCACGGTCTGGTCGGTCGTCACCTGAGACGTCAACTCGATCTTCATGTCCTCGACCCGCTGCATGTAGGGCTGGATCACGTGGACGTCCGCGGCCTCCTGGCTGTAGGCGCTCTCGTCTCCGTCGGTCTGGTCCTCCATCGCCACGGCCGCGAGCGAGGTGAGCTGCGAGGGGCGGTCGCCCTCGGCCAGCGGGCACTCCATCGACCACGTCTGGAAGCCGCGGTCGTCTGCGCCGTCGAGCGTCGTCTCGCCGCAGTTGACGAACTCCGGCTCGAGCCCAGGCTTGGTCTTCGAGTAGAAGACGACCACCTTGTTCGTGCCGTTGCTGCCGTGCTCGCCGGGGTTGTTGACCGGGTCTCGCGGCGTGGCGACGCTCGCGGTGCCTTCCACCACGGTCTTCCAGCGGGTGCCGGCCGCGGCCCCCTTGTAGAAGCCGAGGGGCCCGTTCTGCGACGGCCAGGTCAGCTCGACGGTCTCGGCCGCCGACGCGGCGTTCCCGCCGCTGTAGATGATCGGGCCGGTCATCATGCGGGCCTCGACGGAGTGCTCGGAGACCTGCTCGAAGCCGCTCGGCGTGTCCCGGTAAAGGCGCGCGGTCAGCGTCCCGAGGTCCGCGTTGGTGACGGACGGCGGGATCTCCCAGAAGATCTCGTAGGTGTTGGGCGCCCCCTGGACGGGCGTCATCTCGCCGATCGTCAGCTCGTTGCCCGTCTCGGGCAGCCAGTACGCCTCGACGAGGGCCGTCGGCGGCGGGTCCTTGACGACGGCGACGATGTGATAGGCGTTGTCCCGCCCGTCGAACTTGTCGCTGATCTTGGGGTACGTGAGGATCGGGGGCGGCGTCCCGGAGCCGAGGACCGGGTCTTCGACGAAGTCCGCGCCGGGGTCGTAGGCGGGGCTCGGGTTGAGCAGGAAGATCGACCCCGACTCGCCCGCCGGCTCGGAGGCAGACCCGCTCGGCGACGGCTGAGCTACGACGAACGCGCCGGTGAGGCCGAGAGACGTCCCGGCCAGCGCGAGCATCAGGCACAGGACCGCCGCGACGAAGCCCAGCGTCATGCGCGCGGCTACCCGGCGGTCGCCCGCGGACAGCTCGATCGACTTCTTGATCCTAGATATCAACACACACCTCCTGGGGTGCGTCTCGCCCCTCTATGGCTCGCGATAGGCCCCTAAGTATCCCCGACCAGGTCTTCCGGGGTCGGATGCCGTATCGGGGGTCTACCTGCAGTAACGAACGATCCGGCGCTTGGGTTGCGACGTGGACCGCGAAGGCCTCGACACGAAGGAGCCGGCCCGAGGGGCCGGCTCCCGTGGCTCGATCATGGGTTCCTAGGAAGGACGTCTGGTCCTTATGACGACCCTCCGGCTGTTGTTGGTCTCGTGCTCCTGGTCCTGGGCCCGCCACAGTGCGCGGAAGACCCTCCGGCCCCGCCAGTTGGCGTCGACCGTGAAGCGGAACCGGGAGCGGACGTTGAGGTCCTTCCGGGCGATCGTGACCCAACGGCTGCCCTTCCTCCGCTGCAGCATGACCGTGGTGCCGTCGTGGTCGGGCTTGACGCGACCGACGATCCCGACGGTCTGCCCCCGCTCGACCGAGCGCCGGCCGGACCGCGCCGTGACCTTGACCTTGACCGTCACGGTCTGGGGCGACGAGGTCGCCTCCGAGCACTGGTCGTGCGCCGTAGCGGTAGCGGTGTACTCGGCGCTCTGGGTCGCGGAGAACGAGACCTCGAAGCGGCCGTCGGCGTCGGTGCTCCTGGTCTCGAACAGCGTGTAGGAGGTCTGGCCGAGGATCCGCCGGTCGATCCGGACGAACTCGCCGGCATTGTCGCAGTCGTTGTCCGCGGACGTGATCGTCCCCGACAGCGTGACCTGCGCGGGGTACACGACCTCGTTCGACGAGGCGAACAGTGAGATCGTCCGCGCGCTCTGCGCCGGGCTCGACGAGCTCGCGCTCGACGTCGCCGTCGTGGAAGAGGTCCCCGACGGGGTGGTCCCCGACGGGGTGGTCCCCGACGGGCTGGTGCTGGCGGTGCCCGACGGGCTGGTGCTGGCGGTCCCCGACGGCGAGCTGGTCGTCCGGCTCGGTGACGTCGTGCCGGCCGTCGTTCCGCCCGTGCCGGTGGAGCCCGAAGCACCCGATGCGTTCCAGGTCTTCCTCACGTCGTCGTGCTCGGCGTTCTCGCCGTCGCAGTCGGCTTCCGTGGGGTTCATGGGGATGTCACAAGCGGGACGGTTGGTGCCGGCGGGATCGGGGTCGCTCTGGTCCTCCACGTCGGTGGGGTCCTGTGAGCTGTCGACGATCCGGGCCTCGACCCGGTTCTCGCCGGCCTCCGGCACGTCCTGCCTCATCCCGACGCTGGTCGTCCCGTCTTCGGCGACCGTCGTGATCGTGTCCGGCTGGGCGTCCTGGTTCTGGATGGTCTTGGTGATCGGCTGGCCCTCCTGCGACGAGAAGTACGCGTCGGGCGTGTCGTCCTCGATCTCCCAGATGACGCTGTCGACCGCGGGGCCGCCGTTGCAGGCGTCGCCGCCGGTGTTGGACACCGGATCGCCGTCCGTGACGAAGGCCGTCATGATGTGCTCGGTCCCGAACGGGTTCGTGTCGGTCTCGGGGTCGGCGTCCACGCACGAGCCCGCTTCCTGCGTCGTGTAGACCAGGAAGAGCCGCGGCTGCTGCTCGGCCGTCGCCTCGCTCGAGTGGAACCGGACGAAGTTCTCACCGGTCCCGATGACGTCCTTGAGCTCCCAGCCGTTGTTGTTGGCGGCCACACGCTCGGTCGCGTCGTCGAGGTCGGACGTCACCGGCCACGAGGCGAACTGGGGGAACCCCGTGATGGGCGAGGTCGACGTGGCGTTCTGAGCACTCTGAGGCTCGGCCCCCGTGCGGGCGTCGGTCGTCGTCGTGCTGGCCTCGCCCGGGCAGTTCTGGGTCCCCGCGTCGTCGCCGGTCCCTTCGGTCCACTCGCCGGACGTGACCCGGTGGGCGCCGATGGAGCCCGGCGAGCCCGCGGTGTAGCTCGTGGATTGGACCTGGGCCTGGAGCAGGGCGCCCCAGACGCGCTCGATCGTGCTCTCCGTCGGCAGGGTGTTGGCCTGGAGGTAGCTCGTCGTGCGGTTGTTCTGGTGCACACGGAGGTGCGGGCACTCGCCGTGGTTCCAGTTCGGAGGCTCGTCGTCGTTGACCCAGGTGTCGTGGTCGATGTTCTGCCGCGCCCGGGACAGCGAAGCGTCCGTGTCGCTGTTCGAGTGGCCCTCGGCGTCGGTCACGGTGGCGCTGATCGAGACGTTGTAGGTCGCGACGTTGCTCTGGTTCAGGTTGTAGACCGCCGTGATCTGGCGGGTCTCGCCGGCGGGGACGGTCCCGAGGGTCCATTCGCAGTTGAGACCGGCGTCCTCGCGGTTCCCCTCGTTGTCACACGACGGCGATCCCGGGGACGGGGAGGTGGTCGCGCTCGGCGGGGGGGTGCTGCTCTCGAAGGTCGTGTTCGTCGGGACGGCGCTCCGCACGCGCACGTTCGTCGACTGGGCGGAGCCCTGGTTCCGGACGACGATCGCGTACGTCACCTGGCTGTTGGAGGCCGACTGGACCTCGATGCCAACGGTCGGGAGAGCCTCACCGCCGGACTGTCCGGACGCGTTGATCACGGTGAAGAGCGTCGCGATCATCGCGGCGCTGACCGCTAGCGCGATGCGCGCGGGCCACTTGCCGGTACGAGCCATACGGTTGTCCCCTTCCGAAGCCTTCGACGCCTGTTGGAACCTAGCACCTGTCACGGGGGCGCCGTATGGACGGCATGCCCCCCTACAAGGTTAAACGTGAGCGCGGCCACGGAGGTTGCTCCCGGCGACAGGTACCGGGAGGGAGATGACGTATGGGCGTCAGGCCGGTGCTAGGAAGCGCGGCGGGCGCGGGCGCGGCGCCGCTTGAGCGAGGCTCGCTCCTTGTCGGTGAGACCTCCCCAGATCCCATACTTCTGGTTGGTCTCCATCGCGAACTCCAGGCACGGCTCGGCGACCGGGCAGGTGCGGCAAACGGCCTTCGCACGGCTCTCCCGGCCCTGCTTCTCGAGCTCGGACTCGCCCTCCTCACCGAAGAACGTCAGATTGTCGTAGGGCCGGCAGGCTGCCTCCTCCTGCCAGTCGAGCTTCTCGGTCGCGGTGTCCAGCAAGGACACGTGGTTCCCTCCAATCGGGTCTCGAACAGCGCCCGCGGGCGCACCTTCTATGTCCTCCCGGACGAATGGCTAAACGAGCCCTGGGCCCGGTCTATTCCGGCAGGCCCCGCGTCTGGAGACCATCCCTCGCCGGCCGCAAGGCGGGCAGGGGTCGAGGACCCCCGCACCATAGACGAGGCAGGTCGAAAAAGCCAGACCGTAGCCGCCTCGCCCCGCAGTTTCCCCCTTCGGCCCCCCGGGTAGTCACGCGGGACGAAGCAGGAGCAGGATCGAGGAGAGGTGGACCCATGGCAGATCGCGGCGAGCAGGTCGAAGGCAAGGCCAAGGAAGTAGGCGGGAAGCTGACGGGCAACGAGAAGCTCGAGTCCGAGGGCCGCACGCAGAAGGCGACCGAGGACACGAAGGAGAAGGTCCAGGAGGGCGTGGACAAGGTCAAGGGCGCCGTCCAGGGCCTCAAGGACGCGGCCCGCTAAGCGGCCGGTTCGGGCTCTGCGGCCGCCGCCGCCATAGGGGCGGCCGCCGCCCGCCCTCGCAGAGCGAGGAAAGCCTCCACGGCGACGAACAGGACGAGGAAGTTCCTGCTCGCCAGGAGCACGAGCGCCGGCACCTCCACCGCCACCAGGCGCCCGTAGAAGAACGGGTAGATGAACTGGGTCATCAGCGCGGCCGGCAGCACGGCGAGCCCGGGGATGCGCAGCCACGTCGCCCTGTCGCACAGTGCCGCGGCGGCGAGCGCCCCGAGCCACAGCATGAACTGCGGCGAGAACACCGACCCCACCGCCATCGTCCCGGCCATCGTCATGAACAGGATCCCGCCGAGCTCCGGCCCGGAGACGTCCCGACCGGAGGTGCGGAAGCGGTGCGCCAGCCACACGCCGAGCGCGACGAACCCGAGCGAGAGCGCCTGCGACAGGAGCTCGAGGGCCGGGGCGATGCTCGAATCGACGTGCAGCGCGCCGAAGGTGAAGTTGATGCCGATCGCGTGCCCGAGCTTCGACGCGAACAGGAGGACAAAGCCCCAGAGGCTCTCGATCTGGATCCCGCGGTCGGTGTGGTAGCCGAGGACGTTGCGCAGGACGTCGTCGAGGACGCCCAGGTACGGCAGCAGGAACAGCGCGACGACGAGGGCCGCGCCGGTCAGGATCTGCTTGCGCCGCGCCGCCGCGAACACGACCGGCAGGAACAGCGCGGGGTAGATCTTCGCGATCGCGCCGTAGCCGAGCCACCCGCCGCCCCCGAACCAGGAGCGCGCCGAGAACCGCTCGACCGCCAGGATCGTTGCGACCGCGGGCACGAGGTCGAGCCGGTTGTACGAGATCGGCCCCAGCAGCGGCACGACCGCGACCCACACCCACGCGCCGAGCGGTGATCCCCACCGCCGCCCGATGGCGATCAACGCGAGCAGGCCGGCGAGGTCTACGGCGATCATCAGCAGGACGAAGCGCGTGCGGTAGCTGTCGTCTTCGGGCTTCTCGATCCCGGGGGCCACGATGAACGGGACCGAGCCCGGCGGGTACTCCATGCCGAACTCGGAGTACTCGTTGAGGTGGAACGTCAGGATCTGCCCGGCCCAGAACTCGTAGTTGGCCGAGTCGCCGGTGACCTTGCTGTCGGGGGGGCCGTAGTGCTCGGGATGGTCCGCGAGGTAGCCCGTGAGCGCCCGCGTCGCGGCGAACGCGACGAGCAGGGCGACCAGCATCCGGCGGCTCATGGCCTAGAAGTATGAGGCGTCGGACGTTTTCCTTTCGGGCGTCCCGCGCAGAGGGCCGGCCCCGAAGGACCGGCCCCCTTGCCTTGCCTTGCGTCTATCTCGTGACCGTCACGCGCAGCTCGCACTTGCGAACGACGTCGCGGCCACGTCCGCCGTTGCAGCCGTCGCGCCCGCGGCCGCCGTTGAGGCGGTCGTTGCCGCCGCGGCCGATGAGCGTGTCGGCGCCACTCCCGCCGGCGAGGTCGTCGTTGCCGCTCCCTCCGCTGAGGAAGTCACCGCCGCTCGCCCCGCGCAGGGTGTCGCTGCCCCGGCCTCCGCGGAGGAAGTCGAGGCCCGATCCGCCCCTGACGAAGTCACGGCCCGAACCGGCCTGGACGGTGTCCCGTCCGTCGCCGCCGGAGATCCTGTCGTTGCCTCCGTGGCCGAGGATCAGGTCGTCGCCTCCGCCGCCGTTCACGACGTCGTTGCCGTCGAAGGCGCAGATGACGTCGTCACCGGCGGTCCCGGTCAGGCGGTCGGCCCCTTCGGTGCCGTAGATGTCGCAGAAGTCCGGCCCCCAGTGCTTCACCGCGGCGGCCGAGCAATCGCCACCCGTCCCGCACGTCCCGGTCGACACCGTGACGTTCTGGTCGCCGCGGGCGGTCGACGTCGCGACGGCCGTGGCCTGGCCCGACGCGTTCGTCGAGGTCTCGGCCGACGAGAAGGTCCCGGCGCCCGCCGTGGTCCACGTCACGGGGACGCCCGCGACGGGGTTGCCGGCCTGGTCGCGCACGGTCGCCACGAACGTGTGCGACGTCCCCGGCTTGTTCCACGCCTCCTCGGGCGAGACCGTCACCGAGAACGGCGTGGCCTGCGTCCACGTCAGCGTGACCGAGTCGGCGCAGATCCCCGCGGGTGAGCCTGCAGGGTCGTTGGCGGCCCGGTCGCAGTCATCCACGTGTCCGGGCTCGGTGCCTTCGACGTCGTCCGTGATCGTCCCGGTGACCGTCTGGTTGCCCGGCTGCAACGACGTCGCCGTGACCTGGGCGCGGCCCGACGCGTCGGTCGTGACCGTCGTAGCGCTGGTCAGCGTGCCCGGACCGCTCGTCGTGAACGTCACGCCCTCGTTGGGCACGGGCTCGCCGAAGCGGTCGCGGACGACGCAGATGACCGTCTGGGTGACGCCGGTGGCGTTCGTGGCGTTCTCCGGCTCGCAGTCGATCGTCCGGCCCTCGGGCACGATCCACGTCTTCGTCGCGGTGGCCTGGGGCTCGTTCGAGTCGCGGTCGTCGTTGTCGGCGGTCTCGTAGAACGCCTGCACCGACACGTTGCCGGTCCCGTTCGATCCGTTCGCCGGCGTGACGGTGACGCCTACGGTGATCTGGCCGGCGGCGTTCGTCGTGCCGGTCGTCTCGCCTCCGGCGGTCCCCGCGTTGTCCGGGGCCTCGGACGGGGGCCGGAGGTCGCCCGAGTCGGTGTCGACCGCGCTGGTGTTGGCCGCGCCGGCGGGAAGGCAGAACGCGACGGCCGGCTCGTTGTTCGCGGTGTTGTCGGCCGCCGTCGCGTGCCGCTGCTCGACGTCGAGGCGCACGCCGGTCACGGGGTTGCCCGCCGCGTCCACCACCGTGAACGTGAAGGCGTTGCAGGTCCCCACCGACGCGGTGTCGGAAGCAGGGGTGACCGAGATCGTCGCAGGCGGGCCCGTCCACGTCTTGTTGACGACGTCGGTGTCGTCGGGCTCCGGCGTTGCCCCCGCGGTCGCGGCCTCGTCACGCCCCTCCGTCGTGTCGGCCTCGTTCGTCGCGTTGTTGTTGTCGGCGTCGATCCACGCGCGGTAGACGGTCGTCCCCGGCGTGGTCGTCGTGCCCGTGCCGCCCGGACCGTGCGTGAACGTGCACGATCCCTGCGCGTTCGTCGTGCACGTGAAGTCCGGCGTCAGCGGCGTGTTCGCGGCGTCGGGATCGCCCGGGCCGGTCGCTTCGACGTCGACGCGGGTGCCGGCGGTGACGTTCCCGAACGAGTTCGTCGTGACGCACGTGACCGTGTGCGCGGTCCCGGTCGGGTTGTTGTCGATCTCGGGCGTGCAGTCGACCCGGGACGGTGCGTTCGGGTTCTGCCACACCTTCTGCACCACGTCCACGTCGTCTCCCGCGGGAGCGGGCTCGTCGGCCTGGCCGGCGGCGTCGTCGGCGTCGTTCAGCCCTTCACCGCCGCACGTCCCGTTGGTGTTGGTGCCCGTCACGGCGGGCCCGGCGTTCGTCCACGCGCAGATGAGGTCGGTCCCCGCGGTCGTATTCTGCGTGTAGGTCACCGAGCACGTCGCCGAGTTGTTCGTCGTGCACGTCCGGTCGGGCGTCGCCGTGGTGTTCCCGTCGGTCCCGTCTGAGGGCGAGCCGGCGAAGAACTCGAACCGGACCTGCGTGTTGCCCTGGAACGGGTCGCCGAACTGGTCGTAGACCGTCGCGGTGAGCGTGTGGTTCTCGCCGAGGTTGTTCGTGTCGGTCTCGGGCTCGACGTCGAGCCCGCCCGTCGCGGCGGACCGCGCCTCCCACGTCTTCGTCACGGCGTCCGCCGCGTCGTTCGCGGTGTCGGACCCGTTCTGCGCGGTCGCCTCGTCGACCGGCTCGGTCGCGCACAGAGTCCCGCCGTTCGCGCCGATCCAGAAGCAGATGGTGGTGGCGCCGGTCGAACCCTCGAGCTGGGTGACCGTGACCGGGCAGTTCCCGTCGGTGCCGGTGTTGCACGTTATGTCGGGGGTGTCGAACGACGCGCCGTTGTCCGGGTCGTT
>DASQDO010000558.1:0-2179 GCA_035634135.1 Actinomycetota bacterium | reverse complement strand
CCTCCATCGTGTGACCGCCCGCGAACGGGTCAATTCCGAAGTGGTCCTCCATGTACGTCTGAACGGTCTCGCGCCCGGGTAAGCGCGCCAGCCGGCAAAGCTCGAAGAAGGTGGCATCGAGGGGCGGCAGTTGCTCACGAGGCGGGCGCGCCGGTAGCGCCTCGGCAAGGGTGGCTCCCGCCCCCACAAGTACGACAGTCCTCATGTGAGGGAGTCTCCAACTCCCCTATGACAGTTCTGGGCGCTGCCGGCCCCCCTAGGACCTCTGGATCTTCACCACTATCCCGCACGCGAAGCGGCTCCCGCCGTCGCCTGTGGCTCGCGTCGCCGCGTCCGGCCCCGTCGCGTCGTCTACGTGCGAGTGGTACCGCTCGTTCCCGTCGCCGTCCGTCGCCGGGACGTGCGCGAGGTTGTCCGGGTCGGCGTGGATTATCACCGCGCTCCCGTCGTCGTCGAAGAGACGGTTGATCGTGAACCGGTCCGTCAGGACGTTCGCCCGGGCGAGCCCGGAGGTCGTCGCCAGCAGCGGCGGCAGGTCGCCCCGGTGGTTGCCGTGGTTGCGCTCGTCCGGGTTCCAGTGCCCCCCGGCGCTGAGGAACGGCGACGTCTGACCCTCGCCGTCGACGGCCGCGCGGTCGCACTCGCCCGTCGAGTGGATGTGGAAGCCGTGGAAGCCCTCGGTCAGCCCGGTCTCGTCGCCCTGGAGGTTGAACGAGCCGATCTTCGCGACGACCCGCGTCACGCAGGCCGCGTCGTTCCAGAACTCGACGACGCCGATCTTCTCGCCGTCCACGTTGCGCATGACGGCCCGGGCCTTCTTCGCCGCCCGGCACGCGGCCGGCGACATCTCGCCCGTGTTCCAGGACGTCGCGACGGCGACCAGCGCGACCACGACGACGACCGACAGCGTGCTGACCACACGGATCCGCGGAGCTAGTGACATGCAGGGCCTCCCTCGGGCGACTTGGCTCCAGCACCCCATACCCCGGCGGTTCCGGCAGAATCCCGCCGGTGAGACCACTCGCGCGGCTCCCGATATACGCAACCGCCGGCTTCGCGTTCGAAGTCGCCTTCAGCGCGCTCCACGACGCAGCCCGCGGCCGCCGGGTCCGGTTCCGCACGAGCCCGTGGATGCTCACGGTCTACGCACTGCTGCTGCCGCTCTACGAGCCCGTCCACGACGGCCTCCGCGGCAAGCCGCTCCCGGTCCGGGCGACCGTCTACGGCCTCGGCTTCCTAGCCGTCGAGTACGCGAGCGGGACCGTGTTCAGGAGAGCTCTCGGCGAGGCACCGTGGGACTACACCTACGCGAAGCGCCACGTGAACGGCTTGATCCGGCCCGACTACTTCTTCCTGTGGGCCCTCGCCGGCCTCCTGGCGGAACACCTCCACGACGAGCTGACCGGTCAGTAGAGGGGGCCGCGCAGGTACACGTCCGGGACGCCGTTCGTGTCCGTGCTCACGAGCCGCCCCTCGGAGGTGAACGTCACGAACGAGCCGTCCGACGAGATCGACGGGTCGAACGAGGCCTCGGACCCCTCGCCGCCGCCCTCGTCGACGCTGACCCGTACCATCTCGCCTTCGACGAGGTCGTAGACGAAGACGTCGCGGACGCCGTTGCGATCGCCTTCTACGAGGTTCGAAGCCGTCGAGTCGAATGCCACGAACCGGCCGTTGCCCGAGATCACGGGGTTGTCCGTGTCGCCGGCGGGGCCGTCCGCCACCTCGTTCGTCACCAGCGTCGTCTCCTTGGCTTCGAAGTCGTAGACGAAGACGTCCGGGTCGTTCGTCGCGTCGTCCTCGACGAGGTTCACGGCCTTCGAGACGAACGCGATCCTCTTGCCGTCGTCGGAGATCGACGGCTGCGAGCTCGGCCCGGCTGCGTTCGATCCCGCTCCGCCGAACGCGAGGCTTGCACGCACGGTCGCGTGCAGCTTGCGGTTGTAGCGGAAGACGTCTGGGGAGTTGTTCGTGTCGCCTTTCGACAGCGTGTCCGCCGACGAGGCGAAGGCGACGTACTCGCCCTCGGCGGAGATGCTCGGGTCGGAGCTGTCCCGGTTCGCCTGCTTGAGCGTCTCGGTCCGGATGTTCGCGCGGTTCGTCTTCCCCTCCAGCACGTCGCGCACGAAGATGTCGTCCTTGCGGTTGTCGTCGCCCTGCACGGCGAGGTTCTCGGCCG
>DASQDO010000557.1:0-2851 GCA_035634135.1 Actinomycetota bacterium | reverse complement strand
CTAGTGAGCTCCTCGCCGGCGCGATCGACTCGACCTACCGACGACGCCGGCGTTCGGTTCGGAGAAGCCGTCGTGTCTAGTCCGCGCGCGTCATTGGTTCTTCGCGCTCCGTGGTTCTAACCCCGGCTCGAATTGGCCCGGCCCGGCAACCAAGATCACCCGTGATCCCTATGGCCCCGCGAGCGCGTCCTCCCTAACGTTCGACGTCACGGGTTTTTATTGGGCGGACGGCCTGCGAACACCCGGTATCAGTCGGATCGATTGTGGGGGTGTTCGTAGTGGGCATGTCGTTTCGTCGCACGCGCGTACTCGTTCTGGGCGTCGCCATCGCCGTACTCGGCGGACTGCTGTATCCGACGGCCGCGGCCGTCTCTGCACAGCCGGCCGCCAGAGACGGCGGTCGCGAGGTCGAATCCTTGCGAACCGCGAGCTCGAAGACGTTCCGCAACGACGACGGGACCTTCACGACGAGGGTGTTCAGCGGCCCCGTCCACTTCCGCGAGGACGGGGCCTGGAAGCCGATCGACACCGACCTCGTCCCCGCGGACGCTCCCGGCTTCGCCTATCGCAACGCCGCGGCCGGTTTCCGAGCGCTGTTCAAGGAAGAGCTCGGCGAGGGCTTCATGCGCTTCGACGCGGGCGGGCGGACGTTCGACTTCACGCTGGACGCCGCAGCGCGTGGCGCCTCCAGCCGGGCCAAGTCCGGCGTCGCCTACCGCGGCGCCTTCCCCGGTGTCGACCTCAGCTACGACATCGTGCCGGACGGCGTGAAGGAGACGCTGGTCCTGGACTCGGCCGCGGTCCCGTCCCACTACCGCTTCTATCTGGAGACCGCGGACGCGGAGTCGTTGATCGTGGACGAGCTGCCGAACGGCGCCTGGGCCTTCCGGGAGCGGAGGGCCGAGGAGCCTCTGTTCGTCCTCGATCCGCCGTACGCGATCGACGCCGCCGACGAGGAGTTCGAGCTCCCGCCGGCCACGGCCCCCGAGCCCGAGCCGACGCCCTCCCCCTCGCCGTCCCCGTCGCCCTCGCCCTCTCCGTCCGCGCCGGAGGAGACGCCGTCGGCCGACGAGACCGCGTCGCCGGAGCCGCCCGCGACCACGCCGTCGCCGGACGTGACCACGAAGCCGGAGGACGTCCCCACGTCCGAGCCCGCGACGCCGCAGCAACGCCTCCCCGCGACGAAGCTCGCCGAGCGGACGCGTCCCGAGGACACCCACGCCGAGATGAAGGTCACGCGGGTCGGCGGCCGGTTCGCCGTCGACCTCTCCGTCGACGCCGCGTGGCTCCACGACCGCGACCGCGCGTTCCCCGTCCTGGTCGATCCGTCGATCACGATCAAGCCGAGCCTGGAGGACGCGAACTTCAACGCCAGCTGTCCGACGTGCACGCCGAGCTTGAGGGACCGCAACTACATCGGAACCACCGACACGAACGCGTGGCGAGCGGCCCTCACGTTCGACCTCGGCGACATCCCCGCTAGCTCCGCGCAGATCTCGAGCGCACAGCTGAAGCTCTACTACGGCCACTGCATCCCGGTGGGCACCGGCACGTGTCGTGACCGAAGCCACCAGCTCGACGTCCACCGCATGACGTCGGCGTGGACGACGAGCTCGACGACGCAGAGCCTCGGGTTCGAAGCGACACCGCTCGCCAACTACACGCTCGCGACCAACGCCGAGCACACGTGGATGAACTGGAACGTCACGACGACGCTGAAGAACTGGCTGTCCGGGACGCAGACGAACCACGGCTTGCTCGTGAAACGAAGCGTCGAGTCCACGCTGGGCCACAGCGGGCCGCGGCCCCCCGGCCGCCGCTACACCGAGGAGGCTTCACTCCGTCCCGCGCTCGAGGTGACGTGGACCGCCGACGCGGTCACGCTGGCGGAGCCCGACACGCTCCACTCGAACGGCGCCGAGCTCGACTGGACGGAGTACGCCGGGACGTCGGCGTTCACGAGCTACGAGGTCCATCGCTCGGCTACGGCGCGGTTCACGCCTTCTTCCTCGACGCTCCTCGCCACGATCGGGAGCAAGGCGACGACGTCCTACCGCGACACGACCGCGTCTCCGTCGAAGGCGTTCTCGTACAAGGTCGTCACGAACAGCAACGTCTCGAACGAGCGCACGGTGACCCTGCCGGCGGCGGGCCAGGCGACGAAGGTCCTGCAGCCGGGGCCGGCGAAGACGAAGGCCGCCTACCTCACGCACGACACCGGCTACACCGTCTGCGACAACAACGGCGCGCGCGACAAGCTGTACATCGGTAGCGAGTCGACGTACGTCCGCCGGCCCGTCCTCGAGTTCGACCTCCAGGAGATCCCCGCGGCCGCGACGGTGACGAGCGCCACGATGTCGCTGTGGCACGGGAGCACGATCTACTTCGCCCCGACCGTGAACGCTCATCGCGTCACGTCCGCCTGGCAGGAGGGCACGGGGAACAGCTCCTGCACCCGGAACGGAGCTACCTGGTACAGCGCGACCGGGACCGTCCCTTGGGTGACGCAGGGAGGCGACTTCGACTCGACCGTCTCGGCGTCGGTGACGCACGTGAGCGGCGACACCGCCGGCTGGGACAACTTCAACGTCACCACGCTCGTCGGTGACTGGCTGAGCGGGAAGGCGCCCAACCACGGCGTCGTCCTCAAGCTCTCGGACGAGACGCTTGCGGCCGGCCGCGCTTTCTCCTATTGGTCCGACGACTTCGCGGTCGCGCCCACGCTGCAGCCGAAGCTCGTCCTGCAATACAGCGAGCCGGTCAACGCGCAGGGGCCGTCGGTGACGGTCTCCTCGCACGCGAACAACGCGAACGTCAGCGGATCGGTGTCGCTGGCGGCGGCCGCCACGGA
>DASQDO010000556.1:0-4465 GCA_035634135.1 Actinomycetota bacterium | reverse complement strand
CCACAGGGCCGCGTCGTCGTCGCGGCCCGGCACGAGCCCGACGGCGTCCGCATCGAGGTCGCCGACGAGGGGCCGGGTATCCCCGCCGAGGACGCGGCCCGCGTGTTCGAGCGCTTCTACCGCGCCGACCACGCACGGTCGTCGTCCGCCGGAGGCACCGGCCTCGGACTGTCGATCGCGTAGTGGATCGTCGACCTGCACGGCGGGCGGATCGCGGGCGAGGCGAACGAGCCGCGCGGCTGCCGCATGGTCGTGTCGCTGCCGGGGGCCGCGGCGTGATCGACGAAGCGCCTGTCGTGCCGCCGCTGCGCGTCTGGGCCGAAATCGGGGCCGCGTCCATCGTCGGCGGCGCGCTCGTACCCGCGGGGCCTCCCGGGGTCGGGTTGCTCGTCACCGGGATCGCGGTCGCGGCTGCCGTCGGCATCGCGCGGCCGAGACCTCTGAGTCTCGAGTCCGTTGCCTTCGCCGCCGCCGCGCTGGTGCTTTTGGGGATGGCGACGATCTACGACGCGCGCTGGGTGATCGCGGTCGACGTCGCCGCGGCTGCCGTCTGCGCGGCTCTCGCGATCGCCGGCGCCCGCACGTGGGTCACGGTGCTCGCGGCGCCTCTCTGCGCGGCCGGCGACGCCTTCCGCGTCCCTGCCGCCGTCTCTACCGGTCGATCCCGCGAGAGCGCTCGGTGCCGTGGCTCGCGCCGGCGGGCCGGGCCGCCCTCACGTCGTTCCTGTTGCTCGTCACGTTCGGCGGCCTGTTCGCGAGCGCCGACGCCGCGTTCGCCCAGATAGCCGAGGACGTGCTCGTGCCGGACGTCGGCCTCGACCTCTTGCCGGCGCGCATCTTCGTCGTGCTCGCGGTCGCGGCGGGGGCCGGAGGGCTGATCCTCATGGCGCAGAGGCCGCAGGAGGAGCCTTCGCCCGAGGGGGCGCGGTGGCGCCTCGCGACGACGCTCGAATGGGCCGGCCCGCTGCTCGCTCTGAACGTGCTGTTCGCCGCGTTCGTCGTCGTCCAGGTCGCGGTCCTGTTCGGGGGGCACGGACACGTGCTCGACACCGCCGGGCTCACGTACGCGCAGTACGCACGGGCGGGGTTCTTCCAGCTCGTGTGGATCGCGGCCCTCGTCCTCGGCGTGATCGCGCTCGCGGTGAAGCTCGCGCCACCGGACCAGGAACGCCTCCGCAACGCTCTGCTGGGCCTCCTGTGCGGCCTGACGCTCGTCGTCCTCGCGTCGGCATTGCGCCGGATGAGCCTCTACGAGGACGCGTACGGGCTCACGCGCATCCGGGTCTCGGTCTTCGCCGTAGTCCTGTGGCTGGCGGCGATCTTCGTCGCGGTGATGCTGGCCGGCCTGTTCCGGCGAGGATCGTGGCTGCCGCGCGCGGTCGTGGCGCTGTCCGTCGCCGGGCTGATCGCGTTCAACGTCGCCAACCCGGACGCCCTGATCGCACGCAGCGCGGTCGAGCGCTTCGAGCGCACCGGCGAGGTCGACGAGATCTATCTGTCCACGCTCAGCACCGACGCGCTGCCCGCGCTGGCGGACCTCCCGCTCGAAGAGCGCGCCTGCGCCGCCTACGAGATAGCGGCGCGCAACGACCCGGCCCCCTGGAGCTCGTTCAACCTGTCGCGCGACCGCGCGCCACGCCTGGCCCGACCGGAGGACATGAGATGCAGCTATTACTGAACAACCCGACCACGACGATCGTGACGGTGGAGGCTCGACATCGGCTGGGCTTCGTCGACCTCACCCGGCACCTCGTGAGCGAGGCCGCCCGGCTCGGCGAAGCCGACGGCTTCGCCATCGCCTTCGCGCGGCATACGACGTGTGCGCTGCTGATCAACGAGCTCGAGGACGGTGCCCAGGCCGACCTCGCCGCCCGGCTCGACCAGCTCTTCCCCCCGTCGATCTACTACGCGCACGACGACCTCGCGATCAGGACGCAGAACCTGCAGCCCGGGGAGCGCGCCAATGGCCACGCTCACGTGGCGCAGATGCTGATGGGCGGGACGTCGCACACGATCCCGATCTCGGGCGGCACGCCGCTGCTCGGGAGGTGGCAGCGGCTGCTGCTCGTAGAGCTCGACGAGCCGAAGCCGCGCGAGGTCGTGCTGCAGGTCTACGGGGGCTAGCACGCCCCTAGTTCGCGCTCGTGCCGACTGTCTTCCGCGACGTCTGAACCAAACCGCAAGGGACATGATCCATTTGGATCAGTTGATTGCACTCTCCACTCCTTCAGGAACGACTGGCTCGATCTGAGGGAGATGACGGAGATAGAACTCTGCAGCTTTGACCATGAGGTGGTTGATTGACGTGTCTCTCTCGTGAGCCGTTGACTCAAGCTCGCGATGAAGGCGTTCTGGTAGGCGGATGGCAGTCGTCACGCGGCGTTCCAGATACTTCTTAGGTCTTGCCATGACCACTCCCTTCTGTTCGACCTAGCCAGTACAGCACATAGAGCGCGCGATAATTGGATTTGCGCGCGCATTAATCCATCTGGCCTGCTCGTCTCGGAAAACACTTTCCTCCGACCAATTGCTTCAACGAGCAAATCCGATTGATCCGACTGTTGACTCGTATCCTGGTTACGGGAGCCGGTTGCCCAGGTGCTGAACAGCACCACCGGCGTCGGAAAGGAGGAGAGCCCAATGATCGTTTCGCCTTGGCATTCGATTAAGTCGGATCGGCACCACAACGACACCGGGTGCAAGACCGGCAACAACATCGAGCGCGAGAACCGACGGCCTGGCACGGGCGGCAAGCCGCTGTGCCAGGAATGCAAGGACTTGCACAAGTGACGTTACGACTGCCCGTGGTGGAAACGGGGCCTGGACAGACCATATGTTTCCACCACGGGACAGTCGCATCACTTTCTCATGAAGATCCCCTCAGCCGCGCCGGCTTCTGCGAACCGCCCACGATGTGACTGGATCCCGGTGGGTCTCCTGGCTCCCAGACGTAGCTACTCGAAGACTAGGTAGCGAGCTTGAGCGGGGGCTCCGGCTCGGTCGCCGTGCACACCCGGTCGCGGCCCTGCTGCTTCGCCCGGTAGAGGGCCCTGTCCGCCGCACCGACGAGGGTCTTGTACGTGTCGCCGTGCACGGGATAGGACGCCACACCGATCGACACGGTGATCGTGAGCGGCTGCTCGCCCGGGACGCCGAACGGCTCCGAGCGGATCGCGTCGAGGACCTTCTCGGCGGTCGTGCGCGCGCCGTGCAGGTCGGTCTCCGACAGCAGGCAGATGAACTCCTCACCGCCGTAGCGCGCGAACGTGTCGACCTCGCGGATGACCCTCGTCACGCGCTTAGCGAACTCGACGAGGATCGCGTCGCCGCGCTGGTGGCCGTGCGTGTCGTTGATCGCCTTGAACGAGTCGAGGTCGAGCATGAGCACGCTGAACGGTCGCTGGAAGCGCTGGGCCGCGGCGAGGGCCTGCGGGAACTGCATGAGGAAGTACCTGCGGTTCCACACGCCGGTGAGACCGTCGGTGATCGACAGCCGCTGGGCCTCCTCGTGGAGCAGCACGTTCTCGACGGCGACCCCGGCCTGCTCGCCGAGGAACACGACGTAGTCGAACTCCTCCTCGGTGAAGTGGTCGTCCGGGTCGTCCCGGTGCACCGCGATGACGCCCATGATCCGGTCCTGGCTGTAGAGCGGGATCGCGATCGTGACGGGGTGGGCCGTCTCGGCGGCGGTCGGACGCGGGCCCGCCTGCTGCGGCAGCAGGACGTTCACGGAGCGCTCCGCGACGAGCCCGACGACGCCCTCGCCCACCTTCACGCGGCCGAGCGAGTCGAGGTCGACGTTGACGCCGCGCGCGGGGTACAGCTCTTCGCGCGTCGACCCGAACATCCACAGCACCGCACCGTCGGCACGGATCGCGTCGACGGTCGTGTTGAGCACCGACGCCAGCATCTGCTTCATGTCGTGCGTCGACCGGAGCGTGTCGCCGACGCGCCTGATCGCGCGGCGAAGCTGGTCTCGCGACGACGAGAGCTCGCTGACGGTCTCGCCCAAGGTGTCGGTCATGTCGTTGAACGCCTCGGCCAGCTGGCCGACCTCGTCTTTCGAGCGCACCTGGATGCGGTGGTCGAAGCGCCCCTCGGCGATGGCGGCCGCACCGGCCGACAGCTCCTCGAGCGGCTGCGTGATGAGCCGCGCCAGGAGGTAGGCGAGGCCGGTCACGACCCCGAGCGCCAGCAACAGCAACGCCGCCATGTAGAGGAGGACCTTGTTGGAGACGGCTCGGATCGGGGCTTCGGCGGTCGACGAGACGAGCGCCATCGCGCCACCGTCGAGCAGGCGCGCCTTCGCGGAGGCGTCGCCCCCGATGTCGGCCTCGAACGTCTCGCGGCCGATCGACCCGACCTCGGTGGGTCCCTCGAGCTCGGCGGTCGACGCCAGGACGGTCCCCTCGGACACGAGTGACAGCTCGACGGTCCCCGCGGTCGCACCGATGAGGATCGACCG
>DASQDO010000555.1:0-4797 GCA_035634135.1 Actinomycetota bacterium | reverse complement strand
CGCGACCTTCTCGATCTCGGCCTCGACCGCCTCGGCTATGTCGTGCGCGCGCTCCAACGAAGCCGTGCGCCCGGCCGCGACCGTCACGTCGGCGAAGACCCGGTCCCCGCTGCCGCGCACGCGCACGCGCCGCGTCTCCGTGACGCCGGCGGCCCGCGCGGCTGCGGCCTCGATGGCCTCGACCGGCCCCCCCGGCGCGCGGTCCATCAGCACGTCGACCGAACGGCGCGTGACCTGGACGCCGGCCACGACGACCGCGGCGGAGACGACCAGCGCTCCGACGGCGTCCGCACCGCCGACCACCGCGCGCACGATCGCGAGGCTGACGAGCGCGACGAGCGCGGTCCCGACGTCGCTTGCGACGTTGAGAGCCCCGGCTTCGAGCGCGTGCGACCTGTGCTCGCGCGCGACGCGCAGCAACGCCCGCGCCCGCCACAGGTCGATCACCGCGGACACGCCCAGTAGAGCGAGCGCGTACCAAGGGGCCGTGGGGTCGGACTCGCCGGACGCGAGGCGCCCGGTGGCCTCGACCACCACCGCGCCGACCAGGCCCCCGAGCAAGAGCATCTGCGTGAACGCGACGAGGTTCTCCGCCTTCGCGTGACCGTAATGGTGGGAGGTGTCGGCCGGCTTGGAGGCGATCCTCACGCCGACGAGCAGCAGGGCGAGGGCGACAACGTCGAGGACCGAGTCGAGCGCCTGCGACAGCACGGCGAGGCTCGACGTGGCAGCCCACACCGCCACCTTCGCCGCGGCGAGGACGACCGTGATCGCCAGCGCCTGGGCCGCGGCCCTCTGCGGCGTGGGGCCTCGGGCGGAGTTCGTCATCCCGCCAGGGTAGGGGGGCGGGGGCCGAGTTGTCGAAAAACTTAGTCTCGGCTAAATTCCATTCGATGGCACTCACGACTTCTCCCGCGGCCCAGGACTACCTCAAGGCCCTTCACTCGATCGAGTGGGAGGCGGGCGAGCCCGGCCCGGTCTCGACGACGGCGGTCGCGGACCGCCTCGGAATCTCGGCGGCGTCGGCGACGAACATGCTGAAGAAGCTCGACTCGATGGGGCTCGTCGTCCAGGTCCCGTACCGGGGGACCGAGCTGACCGAGTCGGGCCGCAAGATCGCACTCGAGGTCGTCCGTCACCACCGCCTCCTCGAGACGTATCTCGCCGAGGCGCTCGGGGTTCCGTGGGACGAGGTCCACGCCGAGGCCGAGGTGCTCGAGCACGTCCTGTCCGAACGCCTCGAGGACCGCATCGCGGCCCTGCTCGGCCATCCCGAGTGGGATCCCCACGGTCACCCGATCCCGGGCAAGGACGGGAGCATGCCGCCCGCGTCTCGGCGGACCCTGTGGGACGGCGGCGACGGCGAGAGGCTCGCGGTCGAGCGCGTGCGGGACGACGATCCCGAGGTCCTCCGCTATCTCGCGGGCGTCGGGGTGACGCCGGGGGCCGAGGTCGAGGTCGTCAAGAGGGGGCCGGTGGCCGGTCCGCTGTTCGTCCGCGTGGCCGACCGTAAGGAAGACGTCGAGGCTCTGTCGCGCGAGCTTGCGGAGGCCGTATGGGTCTCCTAGACCGCAGGCGGTTCCTGAAGAGGACGGCCGCGCTCGGCGCGCTCGGAAGCGTCGCAGCCGTTGGTGGACGCGATCTCGTAGCGGCTCAGGGCTCCCACGGCCACGGCGGGATGGACCACCGCGCTCACGGGGGCATGGGCGTCGTCGGCGAGGTCGACCACGCGCGCAACGGCTTCGACCCGCACGAGATCCTGACGGACTTCGACTTCGGAGAGGTGAGCCGCGACGCGCAGGGCCGGACCGTGCGCGAGTACGAGCTCGTCACCGTCGACAAGGAGATCGAGGTCGCGCCCGGCGTCTTCTTCCCCGCGTGGACGTACAACGGCCGCGTCCCCGGCCCGACGATCCGCTGCACCGAAGGCGACAGGATCCGGATCAGCCTCGTGAACGCGAGCTCGCATCCGCACACGATCCACTTCCACGGCATCCACTCCGCGGGCATGGACGGCATCCCCGGCTCGGGCGAGGCTCAGCCCGGCGAGACGTTCGTCTACGACTTCGTCGCGGAGCCCTTCGGCACCCACCTGTACCACTGCCACTCGCTCCCGCTGCGCCAGCACATCCATCGCGGCCTCTACGGCGGTTTCGTCGTCGACCCGAAGAAGGGACGGCCGGACGCGAACGAGATGGTGATGGTGATGAACGCGTTCGACACGAACTTCGACGGCGGTAACGAGGTCTACGCCGCCAACACCGTCGCGTTCGCGTACCACGACAAGCCGATCCCGCTCGAGCGCGGCCGGCTCCAGCGTCTGCACGTGATCAACGTCACCGAGTTCGACCCGCTGAACTCGATCCACATCCATGCGAACTTCTTCCAGCTGTACCGGACCGGCACGTCGCTGACGCCGCACGAGTTCACCGACACGATCTCGATGGGCCAGGCCGAGCGCCACATGCTCGAGTTCACCTACGACCAGCCCGGTCAGTTCATGTTCCACGCCCACGTCACCGAGTTCACCGAGCTCGGCTGGATGGGCTTCTTCGAGGTCACGTAGATGGCGGTCGAAGCTTCGAGGCTGCGCCGTTCGATCGGATGGCTCGGCCCCCTTGCGCTCGCGGCCATCCTCGTCACGCTGCTGTTCTGGCTCGACCCCATCGGGAGCCTGCGGGAAGTGCCTCCGGTCGAGGAGGTGGCGATCGAGAGGACGGTCCTGAACGAGGGCGAGATCGTGCTGGACCTCCGCAACGACGGGCCGGATCCCGTGACGATCTCGCAGGTCCTCGTCGACGAGGCGTACTGGACGTTCGACGTCGGCGACGCGACGCTCGGCCGGCTCGAGTCGACGACGCTCTCGATCCCGTACCCGTGGGACGAAGGGCTGCCGCTCCACATCGCGCTGATCACAGCGACCGGGGTGACGATCGAGCACGAGATCGAAGCCGCCGCGCTCACGCCGGAATCCGACTCCGGGACGCTCGGCGTCTACGCGCTGCTGGGGCTCTACATGGGCGTGTTGCCGGTCGCGATCGGGATCCTGTGGTTCCCGTCGCTGCGCCGCGCGTCGCGCTCTGCGATCGGTTTCTTCCTCGCGTTCACCGTCGGGCTCCTCGCGTTCCTCTTGGTCGACACGATCGGCGAAGGGCTCGAGCTGGCGGGCGAGACGGGGGCAGCGCTCGACGGCGCGGGCCTGTTCGCGATCGGCGCGCTGACCGCGTTGATGGCGTTGTTCTTCCTCGAAGCCGAGCTGCGCCGGCGGTCTACGTCGCGCGCCGGGCTCGTCCTCGCCTATCTCATCGCCGCGGGGATCGGGCTGCACAACCTCGGCGAGGGTCTGGCGGTGGGGGCTGCGCTCGCGGCGGGCGAGGTCGCGCTCGGCACGTTCCTCGTCGCCGGCTTCGCGTTGCACAACACGACCGAGGGGCTCGCGATCGTCGCTCCTCTCGGCCGCGAAGGGACGCGGCCCGGGATCAAGCACCTCGTCGCTCTGGGCGCGCTTGCGGGCGTGCCCGCGATCGCGGGGGCGTGGCTCGGGGGCTTTGCGTTCTCGCCCGCGCCGGCCGCGTTCGCGTTCGGCGTGGCGGCGGGCGCGATCGCGCAGGTCGTGTGGGCGGTGTCCCGTTCGATGAAGGGGGACGAGTCGCTGACGTCGCGCTGGGGGGCCGCGGGTGTCGTCCTCGGGCTCCTCGTCATGTACTCGACGGGCCTGCTGACCGCTTAGCTTCGAGGCCATGAGACGCATCGCTTTCCTTCTCGTCGCGCTCGCGCTCGCTGCTTGCTCGGGCGGCGGGTCCTCCGACGGCGCGACGGTCGACATGCTCGAGGGCCAGCGGTTCGAGCCCGAGACGCTCACGGTCGAGACGGGCACGACGGTGACGTTCGTCAACGACTCGGCCGAGGCTCACACGGTGACCGCGGTCGACGGCGTGCCCGTGTACTTCTCGAGCGGCGGCTTCGAGTCCGAGGACGAGGCCCGGGACAACCTCGCCGACGCGCTGATCGGCCAGGAGGACACCTACGAGGTGACGTTCGACGAGCCCGGGACCTACGAGTACGTCTGCATCCCGCACGAGGACCAGGGGATGACCGGGACGATCGAGGTCGAGGGATGACGGAACGTCCGCTCGAGGTCGTGAGCGACGGGCTGCGGCTGGACGCCGGGATCGACGTCCCGGACCGTCCCCGCGGGACCGCCGTTCTGTTGCACGGCATCCCTTCGATCTCGCCGCCCGAGCCCGGCGACCTCGGCTACCGGGGGCTCGCCGAGCGGTTCGCCGCCGAGGGATGGGCCGCCGCGTGGGGGGACATGCGCGCGGTCCGCAAGTCCCCGGGCTACTTCTCGATCGAGGGATGGGTCAAGGACGCGCTCGCGATCGTGGACGCGGCTCGGGTTGCGGCGGAGGGCCCCGTCGTCCTCGTCGGGTCCTCGGCCGGGGGAGCCGTCTCGACCGAAGCGGTGCGGCGCGGCGCTCCGGTCGACGCGCTGGTGTTGCTCGCCGCTCCGGCGGAATGGCTCTCGTTCGCCGACGACCCCGCGATGGGCGTCTTCCGGGTCCAGGCCGGAGCGGGCATGGAGCTCTCGCCCGAGACCCTGGAGGACCCGGCTCAGTGGGCGGCCGAGTTCGAGAACGTGACCGCGGAGATCTCCGTCGCGTCGGTGCGGGTGCCGGTCCTCGTCGTGCACGGGACGGACGACGACGTGGTGCCGGTCGTTCATGCTCCGCGGTTCGAGGCTGCTGCCCCCGCTGCGCAGCTCGAGATCGTCGAGGGGGCCGGGCACCAGCTCCG
>DASQDO010000554.1:0-2423 GCA_035634135.1 Actinomycetota bacterium | reverse complement strand
ACCTCGACGCATGCCTCTTGCGGATGGGCTCCCGCCTCGATCAGCATCCCGGCACGCGCGCACGCGAGTGTCTCTAGGAACATCTCGCCGACGCCAGTCCCGACGACCGCTGCCGCCTTCGACGCGTAATGGCCGGCGCCGAAGATCGCCGAGTCGCCCATGCGGCCGGGCATCTTCCCGAACACGCCGCCCGTCGACGACGCGGCCGCCAGGTCGCCCCCGGCCCCGAGCGCCACGGCCCCCACCGTGTCGACCTCGACCGGGTCGCCGAAGCGCGCGACGTCGAGCCGTCCCTCGGCCCTCGCCTCCTCCCACCTCCGCAGCTCCTCGGGTGCGATCTCGACCGGTTCCATCTCACGGCCGAAGGAAGCCGCGCCCTCGCCCGTCAGCAGCACGTGCGGTGTCTCCTCGAGCACCTTGCGAGCGAGCGATATCGGGTGCGCTACGCGCACGTTGCCGACGCCTCCAGAACGTCCGGCGAAACCGTCGGAGATGCCGGCGTCGAGCTCGACCTCGCCGGCCAGGTTCAGCACCGCGCCGTAGCCCGCGTTCAGCCGGGGATCGTCCTCGAGCGCGACCACCGCTGCCTCGGCCGCGTCGAGCGCGCGCTCGTGGGCGACACCCAGCTCGACTCCCCGGGCAAGCGAGACCCGCTCCGTCTTCGCCACGCCCGCGACGCCCCCGTGGACGAAGACCACGCTCATGACGGCGACCTTACGATGCCCGGATGCCCGTCTACGTGGTCGCCGACCTGCACGGCGCCGCCGAGGAGCTGAAGGCGGCCGTCCCCGAGCACGGCCCCCTCCTCCTGCTCGGCGACCTCGTGAACTTCCTCGACTACATCTCGATGACCGGGATCCTGACCGAGGTCTTCTCGATCGAGACGGTGTCGGAGGTCGTCGAGCTGCGGACCGCGGGCAAGGTCGAGGAGGCGCGCGTCGTGATGCGCGAGCGGTCCCGGGGGCGCGAGGACGAGATCCGCGCCGAGATCGGCCGCCGTGTCACCGAGCAGTACCAGGAGGTCTTCGCCGCGCTCCCGGACCCGACCCACCTCATCCTCGGCAACGTCGACAACCCGATGCTCGCCGAGTCGTTCGCGTCCGCCACGCCCGGCGCGCACCTGCTGGCGGCGGGTGTCGTGACGATCGGAGGGGAGCGGTTCGGCCTCGTCGGTGGGGCCTTGCCCACGCCCCTCAACGTGGCGGGCGAGATCAGCCACGACGAGATGAGGGCTCGCGTCTCGTCGCTCGGGGAGGTCGACGTGCTCTGCTCGCACATCCCGCCGGCCGTCCCCGAGCTGTGCTTCGACACGGTGTCGGGCAAGCGCGAGCAGGGGAGCGACGACCTCCTCGAGTACATACGCGACGTGCAACCGCGCCGGGCATACTTTGGGCACGTCCACCAGCCGCTCGTGTCGGTCACGACGATCGGGCGTACGGTCTGCGTCAACGTGGGCTACTTCCGTGCCACCCGGCGGGCGTTCGTCCATCACGAAGGGAGCTGAGCGTGGCGGAGTCGGTCAAGGACTCGATCGACGTCGAGGCTTCGGCGGAGCAGATCTTCGAGGTCGCGACGGACTTCGAGGCGTATCCCGAGTGGAACGCGAACATCAAGCGGGTCGAGGTGCGAGAGACCGACTCGGAGGGCCGGGGGACGAAGGTCTTCTACGAGGTCGACGCGAAGGTGAAGGTCGTCCGCTACACCCTCTCGTACGACTACTCGGACGCGCCGCGCTCGTTCTCGTGGGACCTCCTCGACGGTGACGTCAAGGAGCTCAGCGGCTCGTATGCGTTCGACGAGTTCGACGACCTGACCGAGGTCGTCTACGAGACGGCGGTCGACCCCGGCTTCCCGATCCCGAAGCTCCTGAAGCGCCAGGCGCAGCGCGCTATCGTCCGCGGCGCGCTGGAGGACCTCAAGAAGCGCGTCGAGAGCAAGGCGTGATGGCCTCGGCCATCGCGAGAACGGATAGGTTGCGCCGGTGACGGAGCAAGGGCGGGCGGCGCGCTACAGCGACCTCTTCGGCGACCGCACCGAGCATCCGTCCGACTGCCAGTACTGCCCCTTCTGCGCGACGGTCAACGTCGTGCGCAAGACCCACCCCGAGGTGCTCGAGCACCTGGCCGCGGCGGCCCGCGAGCTGATAGCGGCGGCCGGGATCATGATCGAGGAGGCCGCGAAGACCGTCGCCCCGCCCCCCGCGGCCGAGCCTGAGCAAGCTCCCGACGACGTCCCGGCCGTGAGGAGGATCGAGGCCGTCTAGCCGTATCCTCGGCTGGATGGCTGAGAGAGCGCAGGTCGTAGTCGGCGTCGACGTCGGCGGGACCGCCGTCAAGGCGGCCGGCGTCGGGCGAGATGGTGCCGTGGTCGAACGCGTCGAGCGTCCCACCGACCCGTCGGCTGCAACCAAGAGCCTCGTCGCG